>NZ_JBNPJZ010000025.1:0-2457 GCF_050312695.1 Bacillus sp. AF62
CCTACGATATTCAAAACAGATTTAAACACGAATTTACCTTGTTTTATGAATCCATTTTTTGAACACCAGTTTCAAACCGCTTCCTTATCCATTTCCGGAATAATGCCTCGTTTCGTTAACATATCATGGATAAACAGCCTTCCTTTTTGCGTCCATCGTGTATTCATTTTTACGGATTTACTACCATCCGAATGCGTGACATCAATCGTCTGCGATTTTGTGTACCCTTTATTTTGATGTTTGGCATATAGCAGCCATTGGTTGTTTACTTTGTACTGTACTTTTTCATCCTTTAAGATTTTATTTAATCGTACTGCAGATAAACCATAATCGGCTGCAATTTGTGAGACGGTTACCGTATCTTTTGATTGAAGAATTTGATCGAGGTAGGTAATCTTAGATGCATGCTCTGCGACTTGTTGTGTTAACATGAGATTCTTTTGTTCTGCCACTTGCCTTGCCTGTTGTTCGTCTTTCAATTGTGACGCAAGGCTAATCAATAAATCAGGATCTTGCAGTAAAGCATTTATCGTAGGCGGTGTCATGTAAGCCCCATGTTTTCGAATGCTTGGGAGTACTTCTTCAAACACCCATGTTTCAAATTGTTCTGCTTGAGGAAGTTTGGATTTAACAATTAGACGGTATAAGTTCGATTCGCTGATGAATTTCTTTTCAACCGTTTGATTCTTCTCTGAAATAACCACCGAACGAAACGTTACCCCGTCCTTTTTACAATGATCTCTTACCGCTTTTGTGGGATTCGTATATCCCAATACCTTCGCAACATCTGTCGCTGGAAAGTACTCTTTTCCATTCTGAATTAAGATTTCTAAGTTACCGAACATGTTGTGTGAAAACATTTGCGTTTGATTCATTTTTCATTTCCCCTCGTACTATATTTTTTTGACGAAGGCATCCGATGTAACATGACCCCCTCGCAAAACGCGATCCCATCCTCTTTCGTTTGTTTACCGCTATTCAGAGGGACTAACGTTTCGTTCATCCCTCGTCCCATTCCTTACTTTCTTCGCCACCTGATTCGGCCCTTCCCACAATCCTTGTTTTCTCCATCTCATTTTCGATTTATAGACGTAAGATGGACTCCGCTCAAACATGATACTGATTTCTTTATCCAGGATTCCTTGCTTATTGAGTTCTCTTACACGCGCTGGCTTCAATCCATCCGGTATATTCCCTGGTTTTCCTCCGCTCTGTCTCGGCTCCGTATCAAAATACCTACCCAACTGGCGTAACTCCTGACCAGTCGGGCAATTCACACAAATGTTGATACTGAAACTCGCATCATCTGAACGATTGTAATAACACCGCCTACATTTCTGTTCGATGATATCACCAATCTGATAGGTAAGCTGGAGGCGTTCTTCTTTAGTAAGTTTCATGTGAAACACCTACAATACGGCTTTCAATGCGATGCCTAATGCTTGTGCTCTTGCTTGAAATTCCAAGCGATGTTTCCGTTCCATTTCAGCTGTTTCCTCTGCCGCACCGACTCTGATTTGCACTTTACGTAACTTAGCTTCCAGTTCCCAGTTCTTTTCGCTCAACTGGTTGCGTTCATTAAGTAAAGTTGTATATTCTTCCTCACGATTTTGAAATTGTTCTTTTAGCTTTTCAAGTTCCAATTCTAATTCTGCTTGATGCATCCCATTATCTCTCTCTTCAGAATGTTCATTTTTCTCTCTAACAGCTTTTGCATCTTGGACCAATGGTTTTATGCTCTTTTTTGTTCCCGACTTCTTGGCTCGCTTCCTAACACCCTCTTTTTTCTCTCGTCGTTTCGCGACGTTGTGATACAGTGTACTTTCACTCACACCCAAACGGTCTGCAATTTTTGCCCAGGATAGTTTTTCACCTCGTAATTTCTCCGCTCTCTCGCATAATGCATCCCAATTCCTTTCTTCAGCCAGCTGTTCTGCCATTGTTTCATTTCTCCCTTCCAGTAAGATTTCGCCTAATTGTTTGATTCGCTTCCCAATCCTACAGTTATCCGTACACCAGGAAGTCTTGCAGTTCCCTGACTTCCTATATGCCGGTACCTTTTGACAACTTGCACAATGTTCATCTTGTAGATTTAATATTTGAATCCGTATGAATTTATTCTTGCTCTTCTTCAAATGACTTGTCCTCATCTGTTATTTCAAATTCTTCCGATGGCTGCAATGGTTTTGAAATGGCTCCTTCTTCTGTCTCTGGCGTTTCCTCAGGTTTCTTCTCACTCTTTGCTTCTTCTTTTGTTTCTGGCTGCTGTTCTTTCCACTCCTGCCACTTGATGGCCAATGGGGCTACACGCTTACGATATTCATCAATTACCTCGATAATTTGCCCTGAGGACATGTTCAGCTCATTTGCCAGTTTTAAGTAGGATTCTCCTTCCAGACGGCGTTTCACAATCTCCGGAAGTTTATTCGGCACCCCCTCAAAGTTCGGTGCTAAACC
>NZ_JBNPJZ010000185.1:0-2440 GCF_050312695.1 Bacillus sp. AF62
CTTTCTTTTTGAGCCTGATCAGCTTTATCTTTAGCATCAATGATGTCTTTGTTTTGTTCCTTTACTTTATTATTTAATTGGTCAAATAACTCCTGCGGAACCTTGTCATACAATGAACTTAGTATCTTTTGGTATAATCTTCGCAACTCATCATTTTGATCCACGATTTCACGATAATCACCAAATACATAGTTATCTTGTATAGGATCTTTAAAAGATTCATCACCAGCAATAGCTCGCGCTTCAAGATACAACTTAGGTGTAAACCCTTCATCTATAATCCGAATTGTATCTCCTTCATTGATCTCTTCATGTGATAAATTAGGTATTCTAGCTATATTTTGTACATCGACTCCATAAGAAACGGAAGCATTCACAAGCTTTCTCATTTCCGTTTTCATTAAAGTTAAAAGCCTTTCTGGAGACATATTTTGGTCGTCTGTTTGTGGAGTGTAGAAAGCGAATTTATGTTTTCCGTTCTCATTCCAGCGTTGATAAGCTGCATCATCCACAAGATAAGGAACACCCTTATTTATGGATGAGATTGTAATAAATTCTCCATTTTCTTTTTTCACAAAACCTAATAAGGCTGTACAAATGTTTTGAGAGTTCTCAATACGTTTAATTCCTATTAAATCTTTACCAAAGGTTACTTCTTTTCTTGTATCTCGCCCTCGTCTCTTAACCATATCCACATAACGACCAACAATTTTAGAACCAACAACTTCAGCTCGATATTGAATTTCTATTTCAAATGAAGCGGCAATTTGTTTAAGAAAATCCAATGGATTTGTAAATTCTTCAATTTCCATTGAATGTGCTCCATCATGTTCGGTTTTACCTATTTTCCACTTCGTCCCTTTAAGAGCTATTTCCATACACTGTTTTAATGTTTTGCTTTCCAATTTTTGTGGCTCTATAATTGCTGCTTTAGCAAGCTGAATCCATTCACCAGATGCATAAACCATTAATGATCTATCCTTAGAATCCTTTTCCGTTTCTGTAATGACATACGGAACGATTCTACCGCCACGTACTTCTTTTAATACTAAATTTTGCTGTACAAGTGTTGCTGCATGATCTGTATTCTCAAATACCCTAAACTCTAGAGTATCAATATTATTTTTAATTTCCCAATGCCGTTTGTCATTCCAATAGTCCTTAGGTTGTATAGCTGAAACGATTTGATTTGTTTTAAAATCAACAACATGTAAGTCTCCACTTGGTGTACTCATCTAAATCGCTCCCTATACGTTAATTTTGCTATTCCTACATTTGCTGGACGTATTATGACTTCATTTTTCCCTCTCTTTATAACAGGGAATGAACTAAATATATCTTTTAGTGCAATTGCATTTGTTCCATTGATTGTTACTAATGATCTTTCTGTGTCTATTTGAATTTTATCTCCTATATCAAAAATATAAGGTGTTACATCTTTATCGAAATGATTAATCTTGTAAAACTTAACATCTTCAACAAACGCGACTTCCATCGCATCATTATTTCCGTATTTAGTAACTGCTACAGCAATTTTTTGCGGCTTCATACTTGTATATTTAGATGTATTGCTTATGTCTATCCAATAATCTAATTCAGTATCGTTATCAATCTCTGTATTCTCTCTGTATTTAGATACCTTAGCAGACCACTTGTTACCTTCACGCTTCATTGACAAGTGACCTCTAAAATCATTGAACGATCCTTCACGAATACCACCTGTGGATTCTATGATTCTATAGTTATCTTTATTGACCTCAGATTCCATCCAACCTACGCCTACTCTACTATTGATGTTTTGCATAGTATTGTAGTAATCTGTTACATCCAGCATAGTCATAACTTCATCATTATCTCCTAGAAGAAATACAGCTACAGAACCCATTTGACCAACACTAGTAGATTGTAGTGTGAATTGACAATCTAAAATAAAATCAGTAGCATCTTGAGGGATTGCTCTAGTCATTACAGGTCCATGCCATGCGGTACCATTACCATAATCTTCAGCATAGAATGCGTAACCTTGCCATACTTTAAAACTACCTGCAGGCTGAATATAACCGATTTTTTGAGTATACGGTGTCCATTTAGTTAAGTCGGTCATTTCGTCCCATAAAATACGTTCCTCTTTAGATACTACAACCGTCTGTACTGGGACTGGATAACCAAGTCTGAAGTACTCTAACCCGTTCCATACATCCAGAAAAGGACTCTTTGCCCCTACAGTTATATCAATAATTGGATTAGACTCTACAGATCCTTTGTTAATAAAGTTAGATTTTAAGTCACTGTTCTCAATGGCAAGGGTTTTATTTTGTATAGGCCCTAACTTATATGGCATTGGACAAATGAACTTAAGTGTTCCTATTCCAAGTGTTACAAACTCATCTGGATCAAAACTGTCATCCACAACTGCTAAATATGTTCTATTGGGTTCTAC
>NZ_JBNPJZ010000119.1:0-2431 GCF_050312695.1 Bacillus sp. AF62
TAGTTGGGACCTTGTCCCTGTGAGAGTAGGACGTCGCCAAGCAACTTTAAGACGAGTCAGAATGACTCGTCTTTTTTATGTTTTGTAACTTCTTTTCAAAGCTAATTACATATTTATATAAGTTTCATTAGATTTCTTTCGTGATTTTTGATATGTAATTTAAGATTTTCTATTTTATTTCTTAAAGATAAGATTCACTGGTGTGTTAAAATAGTACAGTTGTTTTTTTGATGTACTTTAATATAAGAAGATTTAAGTTAGAAAAGGAGATAATATGAAAAGGATAGGTATAATTACTATAGTAGTCTTAGTCCTTCTATTAATCGTGTATATGTTAGTTGGGAATTATTTTTATAACTACGCATTGAATGCGAAACAAGAAAAAGAATTTTTGCAAGATAATCCTCATTTAGTAGAAACGGTAAATGCATCGGGAGATGTATTGGCTACAAATGAAGAAAAGAATGCGAACTTCGTATCGAAGTATAAACCTAACACATTAACTATACGTTCTTTCGATAAATTGAATTTAAAAGGCTATGAATATATGAATGAATCATCTAGTCATAAATGGGCAATTGTGGTTCATGGATACAATGGTAGAGCATCAGAAATGACGAAATATATTCGTAACTTTTATGAACAAGGCTATAATGTCATAGCACCAGACCTTCGTGGGCACGGAAATAGTGAAGGGGATTATGTTGGTATGGGCTGGAATGATCGTAAAGATGTTTTGATTTGGATTCAACAAATCTTAAAGAAAGATCCTAATGCTGAAATAGCTCTATTTGGTGTTTCAATGGGCGGGGCAACTGTAATGATGACTTCAGGAGAAGATTTACCTTCTAATGTTAAAGTTATTATTGAAGATTGTGGATACTCAACCGTTATTGATGAATTTACTTATCAGCTAAAAGATTTATTCCACTTGCCGAAGTTTCCTGTTATGAATGCGGCAAATACAGTTACAAAATTAAGAGCTGGATATGATTTAGAAGAAGCTTCAGCTGTAAAACAAGTGGCGAAAAGTAAAACACCTATGCTATTCATTCATGGGGATGCTGATACATTCGTTCCTTTTGAAATGTTAGATGAAGTATATAATGCTGCAAAAGTAGAAAAAGAGAAATTAATTGTTCCAGGTGCTGGGCATGGAGAAGCGGAGAAAGTAGATTCGAATAAATATTGGAATACCGTATGGAAGTTCGTAGGGAAGTATATTCCGGCATAATTAAAGTTGTTGCATTTATATAGACGATAATCGGAGGGATAATAGTTAATCCTTTTGATTATCGTTTTTTTTGTTAATTAGGTAGTCTGCTATAAGTGTATTTTTGTATGTACTATATGAAGGAGATAGAGCAAAAACTTTTGAATTCCTTAATCTCAGTGCTACAATGATTGAAAACTAAATGTTAATGAGGTGTTTATATGAAAATTGAGGTTTGGTCGGATTTTGTATGCCCATTTTGCTATATTGGGAAACGTAGATTAGAGATGGCTTTAGAGCAATTTCCACATAAGAAGGATGTTGAAGTTGAGTTTAAAAGTTTTGAGTTGGATCCGAATACTCCCGTTTACTCTGGAACAAGTATTAATGAAGTGCTTGCATCAAAGTATGGAATTAGTATTGAAGAAGCTAAGCGTAATAACGTACAGCTAGGAAATCATGCAGTTAGTATGGGTTTAAGTTTTAATTTTGATGAGATGAAGCCGACGAATACGTTTGATGCGCATCGTCTTGCGAAGTTTGCAAAGAATCATGGAAAAGAAAAGGAGATTACGGAGAATCTACTTTTTGCATATTTCACTGAATCGAAAAATTTAAGTGATGTGGATACACTTGCTATTATCGCTGCAGCCTCAGGTTTAGATAAGCAAGAAGCTTTAAATGTTATTAATGATAAAAATGCGTACGCAAATGATGTTAGAATTGATGAAGCGATTGCTCAGCAATATCAAATTTCGGGAGTGCCTTATTTTATTATTAATCAAAAGTATGCTATTTCAGGTGCACAACCACTTGAAACTTTTGTCGGTGCACTTCAGCAAGTTTGGGAAGAAGAGAATCCTGCACCGAAGTTACAGGAACTTTCAGCAGAGGGTGGAAGCGATCTTTCTTGTGCTGATGGAAGTTGTTCGGTGCCGTCGAAAGAACAATAGTTTTTATGGTAGAAGAGCACCCCATAGATTGTTCTGCGGGGTGCTTGTATATAACTATAGAAGAAATACGTAAATGAAATCTATAAAATATAAAGTTTTTTAAAAAACATATTGACGATTATACTTTAGAGGTGTAATATAGAACAAGTCGCCGATGACATTAACGTCGCAAGCGACAAACGAAATGGAAAACTTAGTTGACATTAACTAATGAAGATGTTAACATAAGGAAGTCGCAAATGAGCGACCAAGTAGTTCTTTGAAA
>NZ_JBNPJZ010000186.1:0-2405 GCF_050312695.1 Bacillus sp. AF62
ACTTAAAGTACCACAAACCTTGCGGTTTTTTTGTTGCACTCCGTATCCAACCTCACTTTCATCCCATGCCTAAAGGCAATGGGCTTTCCCGTTCGGGAAGGGCTGTAACAACGGTCTATTTTAGTCCAGAGCACTTAAGTCACACGGTTTGGCCTACTTTAAGTATGTGGAAAATTATTCGATTTCCTTTTATAGAACGCTTTGAATTCATAGGAATTGCAACGTGGATTATGATTCTTTTACCGAATATATGTCTTAGTTGCTGGGCTGCGAGTCGGGGATTAAAAGACTTATGTGGTTTACGACAAAAATCACTGCTTCCTTGTCTCCTAAGCATCCTCTTTTTGATGATAGTTTTTATATCCGGTCGGTATGCGACAGCATCTTTGAACCGAATTATTTCAAGTATTGGTTTTTACATTGTTGTTGTTTACATACCCATATTGTTTGTTGTCTATCATATTCGAAATCGAATGGGGAAATAAGGATGAAAATAAGGTTCATTATCTTTCTATGTATTATGATGCTGTTAGTATTTATTTTTGGTCGTGTTCCCAAGGAAGTACTGGATGATATTCAGCTTGCAAAAGGAGTTGGTTATGATTCATCAAGTACAAAAAATCAAATGCAAGTTTCAGGAGTCTATGCTGTATACAACCCTGATAAAACCATTACCAATAAGGTCTTGACTACAACATCCTCATTGAGTAAGGAAAGCCTGGAAAAGCAGAATGAACAATCTGATGAACCGATTGCAAATGGGAAATTGGAAGTGGCTTTATTTGGACATGAGCTTTCTAAAAAAGGAATTTCTACAATCATTGATACGTTTCATCGGGATGCCAATGTTAGTTCACGGTTATTACTAGCAATTGTAGATGGGAAAGCAAAGAATGTGCTAGAAAAGAAATATGGAAATAAGGATACAGGGAGTTTTCTAGCCAATTTATTAGAACATAACATGGCACAGGGACTATTACCCAAGAATAATCTTCACCTATTTTTAACATCCTATTTTTCAAAACTGAAAGATCCTGTTTTACCGCTACTAAAATTAGAAGGAAAATATATACGAATTGAAGGAATTGCTCTATTCAAGAAAGGCCGATACGTAAAAAAAATTCATCGAGACAATCTATTCATTTTCAAAGCTTTACGAGAAAGAGTAAAACTAGGGCATGTAAAAGTAAAAATAAGCAAGGATGTAGACGTTTCTGTACAAAGTGTGGTTACTCATCGGAAATTTCTTATACGAACTTTTACGCCGGATCCACAAATTACCCTTCGTTTAAAGGTAAAGGGACTTGTACGTGAATTTCAAGGAAAAAGAATCTCACAAGATATTATACAGATAACAGAAAAAGCAATGAAGCACTCGCTAGAAAAACAAGGAGATGCAATCATTAAGGAATGTCAAGAACTTCATATTGATCCTGTTGGGATTGGAAATGAAGCAAGGAGTCGTATCAGACATTTTAATATAAAAAGATGGGAGAAGCAGTATCCCAAGTTAAAAGTAAAAGTAATAGTAGAGCCAAACATAACAGAATATGGTGTTGTAGATGGTAATACGAGTAGGCCTGGTATCGGGCATAAATAAAAAAATGTTCTGTGCGGAGTTTGTTATGAAACGAACCCATTTGTACATGAATCTCGAATTTTTACATTGAAGTTATTTGTTCTCAATGAGTTAAAAAATCATTAATTGGAATAATTTTCAGAAAAAAACCTCTTGAAATCTGATTTACTTTCGTGCATTATATTTTATGTAAGTAACTTATAAATACATAGGGGAAAAGGGAGAATAGTATCATGTAAGACATAATGAAAAGGCTATTCTAAAAGAAACGGTAGGTTTAGTTATTAGCTGTTATTGTAGTGAGTGTTATCGCCAGGGAAGATACTGATCAGAGAAATAAGAAGACTGAAAAATCTGCTAATTATCGTGTGAAAAATATAACACCAGTGCAGTCTGATTTTATCGTGGATAATTATACAAACTAATTGGTACACATAGAAAGAGAAAAAATTATGGATGCGAATGCTAATCAATAATAAGAGTAAAAGGCAATCCCATTTTGTCTTAAAATGAGGGGATAGTAAAATGAGTTTGGGTACATTAGAGGTTAGAGTCGTGTTCAAAGCAGAAATGAAAAAGATATACAACGGAAAGATTAAAAACATAATTCCATTGGATATACAGTTAAAAGATAGTTTCATTTCAATACAGATATACGGGATTTGGAAACATATTTCTACTGAAACAATTAGTGCCATGTGGATGGCGAAAAACTAAGGACAGCTAAAGGCTGTTCTTTCTATATTTATATAGGGAGAATTCCTGTTTGAAGGTTTTCGGTGGGCTTGCATGTGAAAGAGCCTCTTGGTATGATGCGGGGTGTCAA
>NZ_JBNPJZ010000140.1:0-2344 GCF_050312695.1 Bacillus sp. AF62
GTTGGGACCTTGTCCCTGTGAGAGTAGGACGTCGCCAAGCAAAAACCTAAGTCGTTTCGACTTAGGTTTTTTTGTGTATATTTTTATTACTTAAAATATAAAGGTAAGAATTACCTTTTATAAGGGTATAGTCGAGATATAAAAGAATGTTTGTGATCTTATATAAAAAGGTTATGCAAAAAGTAGCAATCTAGCTCTTTTTGCATAACCTTTTGTGTTTTTAAAGGATTTTACATAAGAAAAAATCTATAATTAAGGTAGTTAACATATATTTTTGATGGGTGTGGGGGATTATGAAAGAAATATGCATGTTATTAGTGGCTGTTATATTATGGGGGACAGCTATTGCACCAACAAAATGGGCGTTAGAATCTATTCAGCCGTTTACTTTGTTGTTTATTCGTCTTTTCTTTGCAGGTGGAATTTGTATGCTATTTTCATTTAAGCAACTACAAAAATCAGTTGTACATAAAAAAGTTCCATGGAAAAGAATGAGTTTGTTAGCTTTTACCGGTGTAGCTGGGTATTTTATGTTCACATCGTATGGTATTTCTTTAACAAGTGGATTACATGTTAGTATCATAGATGCTGCATTACCATTAGTTACAATTCTTTTTTCAGCATTCTTCTTGAAAGAGAAAATTCGATTGAATTATTGGATAGGAATTATATTGGGTGCTATAGGAGTACTCTTTATTACGATTCCATCTAAAAGTGCTGATCAAGAAGTGTCTTTAATAGGAGATATACTGATATTATTAAGTACTTTTCTATTTGCTTTCTACACGGTTTTGCTAAAACGACCAAAACAAGAACAGTATTTATCAAACGAGGTTTTTACAACATTAACTTTAATTATCGGAGCTGTTATTCTATTACCATTTGCACTGGTAGAAATTCTTTATTACGGTTTACCGAAGATTGAAACTTGGAAAACGGGACTTAGTGTAATATACCTTGTTATTGGAGCAACAATTTTAGCGTATTGGTTTTGGAATAAAGCGCTAGAGAGAGTTTCAGCATCAGTAAGCGGATTATATTTAAATGCATTACCGTTAATAAGTATTGTTACTTCAATTATTCTATTAAATGAATCTTTGACATGGAGAGTAATAATGGGAGCAAGTTTAGTTTTAATTGGAGTAGGATGGGCGGATAAGCAAAAGTTATGTAATCTATTAAAAGGTAACAAGGTGGAGAATAGAGACTGTTAAACAGTATGATTTATATAATTGAAATGTTAAAAAGATACCTTATATATGAGGTATCTTTTTTATTTAGCAAAGATAATAGACTAAAATTAGTATGGATATTCTTTGCTGTATTTATATGTGTCGAAATCATTTTGAAATATTGTTTGAACAAGTTGTATACATTCAGTATCATAAAAGCTTTCAAAAGTTGGATGACGGGGAAATAAAGGATCAGTAATATCGCCTTCGCTAAAATTCCCTTTATAAATCATGGCGGGAGTTTGATGATGCCATGATGTTGAGAACTCATTTATTGGTGCGTTTTTTAATTCGAAACGCTTTTCTAATTCTTTCATTTCCTGATCAAAGTTTTCTAAGTATATATAATTGGTGACATATTCTTCTTCACCAGCTATATATTGTTGTGTGAAATGTGGGTTAATATCACTTGCGTGAGCCCCTTTCATAAATAGATAGTATAGAAATTGTTTAAATGAGATCCCTTTGGGGGAATTTTCATCTTGATATAAAAACTTTCGGATGGGTTTCCATTCGGGATTTTCCATATAAGGAGGTCCAATTAAGGATACGAAAGAACTGACTGCTCTCCTATAAGGGTTACGAACAAGTTTAAACGTTTCTTTTTGTTTTTCTCGCAACGCTACTCCTAGTCGTACACTATAAGCAGGTGTACTTTTGTATATATCATATTCATAATTATGAATGAAAGGATTATAACTTAGAGCTGTTTGCAATAAATCAATTTGGTAAAAGAACCAATTGGCAAGAGAAGTGCAACCGCTTTTTTGACTCCAAAATAGAATGATGGGAAACTTCCTATGATAGTGTGGGCTTCTTGAATGGGCGCTTATGGTGTTTAATAAAGAAGGATCGAACAAGTTCTACACTCCTTTCAGTTATTTTACTGATATGTATGAGGAATAAAGAGGGGGTATGAGAGTATTTTTCATCTTTTTTTTAAAAATGAAAGATTAATATTGACTATTATTATATAGAGGTGTAATATAGGACAAGTCGCCGATGACATTAACGTCGCAAGCGACAAACGAAATAAAAAACTTAGTTGACATTAACTAACGAAGATGTTAACATAAGGAAGTCGCAAATGAGCGACCAAGTAGTTCTTTGAA
>NZ_JBNPJZ010000187.1:0-2291 GCF_050312695.1 Bacillus sp. AF62
CCAAAAACACTTTTAGTAAAATCATTCCGACACGAGATGTAGTATGCAGTCCTTTGTATCCAGCATAACTAACAGTAATAAGAAAAAAGATTGAAATAAACCAAGCGGGCGTTTGGTATAAAATGTGAAGATTGAGTATTTCCGTAAAATCACGTACAACACGAGCACCAATATATATAAAATAACTACTATATAGCAACGATAAGATGGTACCTATCCATTTTCCTAATGTATGTTGCAATATTTGGGTATAAGTCAAAGAAGGGTGCTGCTTATATAATAAATAATATAGAATAAAAAGCCCCATTCCCTCAATTGTTCCTAAAATTAATGAAATCCATGCATCTTTTCCAATATGTCCGCCAAAATTCACACCAATTGACCCCAGTTGAAATAGAAGCATCAAATAAAATAACTGTTTTATAGGAAGCGTGTGAGAATTCATAGTATGCTCCTTCTGTTTTTAGAAATTAATATTTATGAAACAAGTTGATTTAAAATAATCTAATGAAAGAATATGTTAATCTATCCGCAAAGCTCTTTAACCTTAACTAAAATCATAAATCAGGATAATACTGCCCTATTATAATCTAGAGTTGATGTTCCATCTTTCTCTTTTGCTAGCATCAGTTAACATTCTAAATGAATTCGCACTATAGATAATTCATTTGATCAAATGAATATATTGTTGGTCACATGCACAATATTTACTTTTACAGAGTATGTCGTATATAGATTTGAAAAAGTTGTTCCCCAGTGTTTCTCTTTTTCCCATAAATCAGGATACGAACGAGCGAAAGTATCACCTATCTTAAATATATCTACTTGAAATGTATGTTGAGCTGTATACATAGTTTTTTCTACTTTTTGTTGAATTTCTTTTTCAAACTTTCTTTCTAATTGTGCAAGGTAGGCAGGAGATAAACGTTGTTTACACCCTACGTCCGTTAGGTGCAAAGTGACTTGTAATTGAATGTGTGGTTGAACCTTTTCTTTTCGTTTATGTACGGTAATTTGTGACTTTGTATTGACTACATAGGCAGTAACTCGATTTCGTTTCGAGCACATAACAGATTCAGGTACTAACCGTGCGGTTCCCATAATGTAGTTGTAACCAATACTTTCAGGAATGGTGAGCCAACCTCGCAAACGATTTTGTTTAAATACTGCAAGACCGGTTGGGGATACTCGTGCTTGTGGGATTAAAGTTTCTGTATTGTGCAGGGTCTTTTTCTTATTTTGATCACCATGTATATTAAATCCATTTATTACAAAACCTTCATGCGGTGTATTCATCTGCGTAATCAATTGAAAAAAATTCAGCTTTGATCCTAATGTCATCGTAGAACCTTCCTCCATCTTTTGTACCACATTAGCTATTTTTTCAGCTGTCACCTTGGATAAAGGTGAGACTATCTGTAATAAATCAGTGGCTCTTTGCTGTTTAGCAATAACTATTTTAAAATCAGAGCGAATATTATTAAAGCGATACATATACTCTAGCACTTCTTGAATATTATTTTTAGCTACTTCCTCTCCTAAAACAAGAACTTGTATATTAGAAAAATGTACATAATGGGGTACATGTAAAGTGATACGGGTCATGGCTTCTTCTATAGTTTTCCCTTTTTCTCGATAGATTGGGGCTTCAGGACGTTCTGTATGATTGTCTCCTGCAATTTCTTCTGGATTTGCAAATTGGATTGTTACTTGATAACCGTTTTTATCTCGATCAATCCCAAGCCCACTTGCAAAAGACAATGTTTCTAAAGGTCTGTAATCCCAACAACCGGCTAATAAAAATAGTACGAAAGTCATAAGAGAAAGCATTATGTAACGATGCATCATTATACGCGGCTCCTATTTTGAAAATATGATTTCCATTTTCCTACTAGAGATACAGGTTTAGACTTCGAGTAAGGACGTCTAAATAATTTTTGGTATTGTACAGACGAAGGAGCAAAATATTCTAGTCCAAATGATCGAATGCCACATAAATGTAGGAGCAAAACGATGATACCAAGTACAACACCATATAGCCCTAACATACTAGCACATAGTAAAAAAACAAAACGGACCAATCGTGTACTAAATGATAATGTATAAAACGGAAAGATAAAATTAGTCATTGCCGTAAAAGCAACGATAATAATTGTGGCTGAAGAGACAACACCAGCTTGTACAGCAGCTTCCCCAATTACTAAGGCCCCTACAATGGAAATGGAATTTGCTACTAGTCTAGGTAATCGTAACGCAGCTTCACGAAATACCTCAAAGGTAATTTCCATGAG
>NZ_JBNPJZ010000015.1:0-2284 GCF_050312695.1 Bacillus sp. AF62
AGGTTAAGCTGAAGAGGCGGAGCCGCAGCGAAAGCGAGTCTGAATAGGGCGTTTAGTACGTGGTCGTAGACCCGAAACCAGGTGATCTACCCATGTCCAGGGTGAAGTTCAGGTAACACTGAATGGAGGCCCGAACCCACGCACGTTGAAAAGTGCGGGGATGAGGTGTGGGTAGCGGAGAAATTCCAATCGAACCTGGAGATAGCTGGTTCTCCCCGAAATAGCTTTAGGGCTAGCCTTAAGTGTAAGAGTCTTGGAGGTAGAGCACTGATTGAACTAGGGGTCCTCATCGGATTACCGAATTCAGTCAAACTCCGAATGCCAATGACTTATCCTTAGGAGTCAGACTGCGAGTGATAAGATCCGTAGTCAAGAGGGAAACAGCCCAGATCGCCAGCTAAGGTCCCAAAGTGTGTATTAAGTGGAAAAGGATGTGGAGTTGCTTAGACAACTAGGATGTTGGCTTAGAAGCAGCCACCATTTAAAGAGTGCGTAATAGCTCACTAGTCGAGTGACTCTGCGCCGAAAATGTACCGGGGCTAAATACACCACCGAAGCTGCGAATTGATACCAATGGTATCAGTGGTAGGGGAGCGTTCTAAGTGCAGTGAAGTCAGACCGGAAGGACTGGTGGAGCGCTTAGAAGTGAGAATGCCGGTATGAGTAGCGAAAGACGGGTGAGAATCCCGTCCACCGAATGCCTAAGGTTTCCTGAGGAAGGCTCGTCCGCTCAGGGTTAGTCAGGACCTAAGCCGAGGCCGACAGGCGTAGGCGATGGACAACAGGTTGATATTCCTGTACCACCTCTTTATCGTTTGAGCAATGGAGGGACGCAGAAGGATAGAAGAAGCGTGCGATTGGTTGTGCACGTCCAAGCAGTTAGGCTGATAAGTAGGCAAATCCGCTTATCGTGAAGGCTGAGCTGTGATGGGGAAGCTCCTTATGGAGCGAAGTCTTTGATTCCCCGCTGCCAAGAAAAGCTTCTAGCGAGATAAAAGGTGCCTGTACCGCAAACCGACACAGGTAGGCGAGGAGAGAATCCTAAGGTGTGCGAGAGAACTCTGGTTAAGGAACTCGGCAAAATGACCCCGTAACTTCGGGAGAAGGGGTGCTTTCTTAACGGAAAGCCGCAGTGAATAGGCCCAAGCGACTGTTTAGCAAAAACACAGCTCTCTGCGAAGCCGTAAGGCGAAGTATAGGGGGTGACACCTGCCCGGTGCTGGAAGGTTAAGGAGAGGGGTTAGCGTAAGCGAAGCTCTGAACTGAAGCCCCAGTAAACGGCGGCCGTAACTATAACGGTCCTAAGGTAGCGAAATTCCTTGTCGGGTAAGTTCCGACCCGCACGAAAGGTGTAACGATTTGGGCACTGTCTCAACCAGAGACTCGGTGAAATTATAGTACCTGTGAAGATGCAGGTTACCCGCGACAGGACGGAAAGACCCCGTGGAGCTTTACTGTAGCCTGATATTGAATTTTGGTACAGTTTGTACAGGATAGGCGGGAGCCATTGAAACCGGAGCGCTAGCTTCGGTGGAGGCGCTGGTGGGATACCGCCCTGACTGTATTGAAATTCTAACCTACGGGTCTTATCGACCCGGGAGACAGTGTCAGGTGGGCAGTTTGACTGGGGCGGTCGCCTCCTAAAGTGTAACGGAGGCGCCCAAAGGTTCCCTCAGAATGGTTGGAAATCATTCGTAGAGTGCAAAGGCATAAGGGAGCTTGACTGCGAGACCTACAAGTCGAGCAGGGACGAAAGTCGGGCTTAGTGATCCGGTGGTTCCGCATGGAAGGGCCATCGCTCAACGGATAAAAGCTACCCCGGGGATAACAGGCTTATCTCCCCCAAGAGTCCACATCGACGGGGAGGTTTGGCACCTCGATGTCGGCTCATCGCATCCTGGGGCTGTAGTCGGTCCCAAGGGTTGGGCTGTTCGCCCATTAAAGCGGTACGCGAGCTGGGTTCAGAACGTCGTGAGACAGTTCGGTCCCTATCCGTCGTGGGCGTAGGAAATTTGAGAGGAGCTGTCCTTAGTACGAGAGGACCGGGATGGACGCACCGCTGGTGTACCAGTTGTTCTGCCAAGGGCATAGCTGGGTAGCTATGTGCGGAAGGGATAAGTGCTGAAAGCATCTAAGCATGAAGCCCCCCTCAAGATGAGATTTCCCATAGCGTAAGCTAGTAAGATCCCTGAAAGATGATCAGGTTGATAGGTTCGAGGTGGAAGCATGGTGACATGTGGAGCTGACGAATACTAATAGATCGAGGACTTAACCATATAATATG
>NZ_JBNPJZ010000016.1:0-2239 GCF_050312695.1 Bacillus sp. AF62
CTATCTATTGCATGTTCAGCTAGTTTTTCTGATTCATAACATTGCATATTTATTTTAGTTTTGCAACACCCTCAATTCTTTAATTGGTGAACTCCTTCAAGACCTGCATTACTAATTTGATTATTTGCTACAGTCAAAGTCCTTAAAGATTTCACTGTAAATAATGGTTTAATATCTTTTATATAATTACTATTTAAATCTAGCATTTTAATCTTCTTCATTTGGCTTAATGGACTTAAATCTGAGATTTTATTGTTTCTCAAAGTTAAAAACTCAATATGCTCTAACTTAGCCAAAGGTCCAATATCTTCAAGTTCACCATAGGTTATACTTAATGATTTCAATTGTCTCAAGTTCGAGATAAATTTTATATTTTTTAACTTAACTTCTTCCAACGTTAAGTTTTCTAAGTTCGTCATATATTCTAGACCACTTACGTCTTTTATTCCTTTACTTTTAGCTTCAACGACTATTAAGGATTTAACTTTTAATAAATCTTCCTTAGTTATTGGATTATCTAGATTCTCTCTATTCAAGTTATATTTATTAATATGCCTTTGTAATTGCTTATCTACTATTACATTCGCATCTTGTTGATCCACTTTATCCTCTTTATTTTCCTTTTGTGCTTCTGGAACATCTTTATCTAAATTCAATGTATTTACTTCAAACTGTACTTGGTACTTATTGTCATAGGCCATTGTTGGAATATAAATATGCATTCGCATATTATACCTTTTTCCTAATTCCCCTACTTCAAACTGAATCACTTTCGTTCCATTTTTCTTTTTGTCTTCTGATATTACTTTCACATCATGAAACACACCTGGAGTATGAATATCCTCTGTTTTCAAGTATTGAAAGAAATCACTATCACTTAATGTTGCTGTTACAATTTTCTTTCCATTCTCAATTGTTAATTTCGGGTCCTTTATATAAACAGCTGCCATAGACTCTTCATTCGTTTTATCTTTGTATGCCTTAATAACAGCGTCATATGTACCATCTTCTAAACCTTGTCCAGTTTTATTCGCCTCAATTGCTACTGCCGCTAAAGCAGGTGTTGAATAAACAGCAAACGGAAGTGATAACGCCGCCGCTATAATCATTGCATTTATACGTTTTCTTTTATTTTGTTTCAACTTTACATCTCCTCCGAAATATATAATTCGAAATGTAATCATTTCTCGAATAAATGATAATGATTTTCATTATCATTGTCAACTAAAAAAATAAAAAGTTTACAAAAAAGAACCTCTTTAAAAGAGGTTCTGCCATTTTCTCGCCTGATTCTTCTCTAAAAAAGCTTTTCATCGCATGAAATACGTCTGCTTTTTGCTTTAAAATATAGTATCTAAAGTTTTCATCTTTAATATTTTTATAGGCTGACATGAGTGTACTATGGCGGTTGTACTGGTTTAGTTAGCAAAGATATCCCCCTACTATAATTCTAAATAACTATTGTATATAAATATAACAATAATAAGTTGTCCCTAAATGACATCCACAATGCCCAATATAAACTTTTTCATCTTCTTCATCTACAGATTAATGAATTCTGGTTGTACGACCAATTTTCATATGCCATTCAAATAATCTTTTTATAGAGTAATACTATCAGTATGTCCGGATTTGGGAGATTATTTTCAAAAGTTTAGAGTTTTTGCACCAGAACCTCTTTGATAATAGGAATACCAAGTGACTTTTGTTTCCCATCCCCCTTTGGAATATAGTTTTTTACAACTTGTGGATGATAGGACTTACTTTTCAATTTCATATATAATTAATTCATTGAGAGCGTTTCATTCCTCATATTGATAAACAATCCCCCTTGTTTGTCTATCTATTCCACCATTTCCTCTATTCCATTTTGCCCTTCTCCACGCTTCATTCAAAATATCAGAACAATAAATTTTGTCATAAAACATATGAAATTCCGGAAGACTTTATAACTTTTAACGAAGCTGCAAGGTTCACTTTATATTACGATTTACTGACTTGGGCGCACTTCTATTAGTGGTTAAGTTACTTTGTCATAGTGCTTCAACCTTGGGATTTCTCCACCAGTGCCTGTCAGCTTTTAGGTAACTTGGCTTCACCATTAAGCTGTACCTAAACTAGCCGGGCGCGCAATTAAAAAAGCTGTTTCCATTCAGGAAACAGCTTAGAACCTGTTTAGAATCTATGGTATAATCTGTACAAAAAAGGATATTTTCTATGATACATAATTATACAAGTA
>NZ_JBNPJZ010000132.1:0-2092 GCF_050312695.1 Bacillus sp. AF62
CCCCATTTCCACTCGATGACACCTCTTTATAACGCTTCTGTAACAATTGCAGTACACGTGCCGCATACATTTTAAAATAGGGAATGTTTTGCGCGGCAACCTTTCCAAAGTCCATTTGCATTAATGTTTCTTCTAACAGTTTGAGCTCGAATTCTAAAAATGTATCATGCTGTTTCTGAATCGAATGCGGGATATTATGCAAGGCATCCGCAATTTCTCTTACATATGTCATACTGGATTCATCTTGGTTTGAATAGGAAAATACATTTCGAATCAATACAAACGTTTCTTGCAATATCTCATACCCGATATGATGCAATACATTTTGATTCACCAACTCCCCTCATTCCTTTCTCTATGGTCCTTCAATTCCTGTATTGATTTGGAACTTATAACTTTCTACAAACCATTTCTCGCCTTCCAATACTAAATTTAATTTCATAGTGTGCTTTTCTTGTTGTTCTGTTCCATCAACCGTTACAAGATAATCATATTTAACCGTTACATCCGCTTTATTATCAGCGGTTTTGATGTAGTACATATCTGTTATCTTTGCTTTCGTTTGAATGTGCATAGAGCCATCATCTTCTATATGGTTATGTGCATCCTCTGGTGCATTTAATAATTTGTTTCGTGCTTCCCCTGTTATCATTTCTTTAATCTTTTCAAATCCTGGCTTTTCTTTTTGTTTGTTATCATTCTGTATTAACAGCTCTACAAACTGTTTTGCTACTTCTTGCCCTTTATCTTGCGTATTTTCTGTTAAAACTGTTACGCGCTTTTCCAATGCTCGATTCTCTGTTTTTAGCTTTTTTACTTGTTCCGTCCATTTCTTTTCCGTTTGCTCAACTTTATGCTGTAAAGTGCGATTTTGATTCCATAGCCATGCACTGATACCTACCAGTATAAGTATGACGAAACCAACGATTCCTTGTTTCATCCCTATTCCTCCCTTTCTTTCCGCTTATTTCGGCAAATAAGGTGCTGGGTCGACTTGACCAAACCTCAAAGATGTTTTGATCTCAAAGTGAAGATGTGGCCCTGTTACTTGCCCTGTTCTTCCGCAAACACCTACCTGTTGACCGACTCCAATGTTTTGTCCTTCCTGTACAGTAATGAACGACATATGACCGTATAAACTCCAATATCCATTCCCATGATTAATGACAACTACGTTTCCATATCCGCCAAATCCCGAACCGGAAGCGCCAAATTTCGCCCACTCTACAACGCCACCTTTCGACGCGGCAATTGGGGTGACACCGTCCTGGCAAGAATAATCAATGCCTTTATGGATGGTGCTCCAGCGTGGCCCAAATGGACTTGTAATCGTTGTTTGAGTGATTGGGCGGATAAATCCTTGTGAGCTTGCTGATCCCGTATCTACAACGCCGCCTGGCTTTCCCGCTTCACAATTAAAAGTAAGGCCGCCCATTTGCGCCACAAATTTTGTTACTAATACAGGCCATAAACCATTTGTACCATGCGGATCATTTGCGGCGCCTGGTGGCGCGTATTTAGCGCCTATTGCTTCTATGGTTGTAATCCCCATACCGATATAGTTTTTATATAAGTTTCGGGCCATAGCGTTGATTCCCTCATCTAAAGTGGCGAACTTCATGAATCCTTTCATTTGTGAACTACTAGGGTCCATGAGGCCACCAGGGTTGTTATAGTTCTTTACTGCGTTAGAAGTACCGTTCCCCGTTTCCAATTTTGCAATTGCCGCTAGTAAAACGGGATCGATTTGGTTTTGTGTTCCCGCATTTAAAAAGGCTTGTGCATTCCCTGCAAAAACGCCTCCTAAATGGGGCTGTAATTCTTCTGGTGTCACTGTTTTTCCACCTGGACGACAGACTGTCATTCCATTACTTGGGATGGTTGCTGGTGCTTCCTCTTCTTTTTTGCCAATGCCTTGCCCCAAAACGATAAATAAAAGAAATCCAATACAGACGAACAATCCTATTGTGAAAGTAGAACTCCCAAAAAGAAATGTCAGTAACCAGGATTTCTTTTTCTTCTTCTTTTTTTGTTCTTGTTCAATCTCTTCTTGTATCGTTTTGTCTACGACTTCTTTTATTTCTGGTCTCAT
>NZ_JBNPJZ010000188.1:0-2029 GCF_050312695.1 Bacillus sp. AF62
GACGGTATCGCCTATATTGAAGGTTACAACGTTAACTTACGTAAAGGACCAGGTACAAGCTATTCTAAGATTCGTCAGCTAAATAAACCAGAATCTTATATTGTGTGGGCTGAAAAAGATGGCTGGTTAAATCTAGGTGGAGAACAATGGATTAAGAACGATCCATCCTATGTAAAGTTTAGTAAGAAAAGCATTGTGGATGCTTCAATTGTAGGTAAGCGCGTGGTTTCAAAAGTTAACAATCTACGTTTCTATGATGCTCCATCTTGGCAGGATAAAGATGTGGTTGGCTCTGTAGATACAGGATTAGGATTTACAATTGATGCGAAAATAAATGTAAATGGTTCTCCGCAATATAAAGTGCACAATAGCAAGGGGGAAACATACTATATAACAATAAATGCAGCCTATGTGTATGTGAAGTAAACTAAAAAGAAATATATCTCTAAATTGATTTGCCATTGTATTATATGTAACAGCAGAAATGAAAAATAAAAATAAAAATAAAAAACAGCGCATTCTTGACCAAAGAGTACGCTGTTTTGGGATAGAACAATCTATGTTAAGCGATGCTGAATCATTTTTAGTATATGTGACCAAATTTCGGGTATGGCACTTCATTAAAAATAAGAATTAGTGTAACTTCATGCTTATATTTTGGTTTAAATGGCCATAAAGGAAAAATATTTAAATGAAGCGCTTGTTTACGAGGGATAGTAGGAGAAGGAAAAGCGAGGATAAGGTAAAACACCTTGCTTTTCTAAAAGAATGTCTTCTTGAGGGAACCCTCCCTTAATCATCCACGAAAGGATATCAGGCAGCCACATAATGAGCACGCTAAAGATAATTCCTAGCCCTAGTCCTAATAGCAAGGAAGCAGCTAACGACGATTAAAGTGATTCCTAGTATGAGTAGTAATGAGATTAAGCATAATTTATATAACAACCTAGTCCCCTCCGATATAGATGCTTATACATTGGAGTATATCGATTTTCAGAAAAGAAGTATATAGGATTTTCGTTCCACTAGCGAAGCGGTAGGAAAAATAACAAAAATTAGCGAGGTGAATAAGAGTTTAAAAAGATGAATATTCGAATGTTGTAGAGGGATATAAAGAAAAGAGCATCTCCGGATTGAGTGGAGGTGCTCTTCGGGATGAAGACATGTTGATGTTTTCTTATGTAATATGAGTCTATGTAGTGAAACGGTGTAATATGCAAGTAAGTAGTCTAAGGTGGTGAGCTGGAATGTTTTTGTGTAGCTGTCTTCGCATGTGAAATATGGCCATAACTAGAAAAGGTCCATTGCAATGATGAGGCAATGGACTTTGGGTCTGAGAAGTTTTGAAGCAATTAAGACGGTTTGTTAGATGGTAATATGATTATACGGTACGGTCTTATGAAAAGTATAGATATTTTTTGTGCTTTTATAAAGGTATAAAATGAAATGCAAATCATAAGAGGGCATGCTAACATGATTAAAGTCTGTGATTTGTTTTAATTCATTTTCTTTGTGTGCTCCAATTCTGGAGCCTTGTTTTGTATGTAAGGAATGGAAAAGCACCTAGTACTGATTTAGTGTACTAGGTGCTTTTTATTAGATGGACCTTGTAGGACTTGAACCTACGACGGGACGGTTATGAGCCGTCTGCTCTAACCAACTGAGCTAAAGGTCCAATTTGGAACAACACCCTTTCGAGTGTTTGTTCCTTAGCTAGAACTGATAGGAAGTTTTGTTGTCATCTGAGACATATTGCGTACACATATAGAATAAACAACACCTTCTAATCAATCATACCATGCGTATTAAAATATAAAATGGTCATTTTTGTACTTTTTCAAAGGTGATAATAAATTTTGTACAACTCTCTTCTGGTAGGATATAAATTTCCAATATGATAGTTTTAAAAAATTTAGATAATGTCTTTAATACAAGGATTAATCATTTTGCTTAATAGAGGGTGTTGCAAAACTAAAATAAATATGCAATGTTATGAATCAGAAAAACTAGCTGAACATGCAATAGATAG
>NZ_JBNPJZ010000021.1:0-121123 GCF_050312695.1 Bacillus sp. AF62
CGCTATCTATTGCATGTTCAGCTAGTTTTTCTGATTCATAACATTGCATATTTATTTTAGTTTTGCAACACCCTCTAATGTAAAAAAAGAGTAAAGCATACACATGCTTTACTCTTTTTTTCTATTCGATAATATACTTGGCAATTGTACATTAACTGCCAACTTATGTATAAATCCAAACACTAATCCGATCCCTATAAATATGTATAATATCGTAAATATCTTTCCGAAGTCAGTTTTGGGACTAAATTGTCCATCACCGACAGTAGTCAGCGTCATAACGCTAAAATATAAAGCATCCAGAGGACGTAACCCCTCCACTGTACTATAAAAGATTGTACCAGATATTAATGTCAAAATTGTTAATACGAATAACACTTGAAATTCTTTATCTTTCCATGCTCGCAAACAAGCTTTTAGCATCCGTTTCAATGTCAACATAAATGAAAGCATTAGACTTCCCCTTCCAAACAAAATACCTTTAGTTACAGGAAAGTCTATCACCTTTCTGTACAGAAAAAAAGTAGCCCTCTTCTATTTCTAGAAAAGGGCTACTCTTTTCGATTCTATCTTATTTAGGTGAAACAAGAATTTTCACTTGTGTTTTATCTTTTACAAGTGCTTCAAATCCTTCTTCAACAACTTGATCCACTGTAATTTTTTTCGTAATTAATTTCTCTGCTTGAATTTGACCAGAACTAATCAATTTAATAACAGCTGGGAAGATGTGACGGTATCCTAAAATACCAATAACTTCTTTTTCTTTTAATACTAAGTTATTTGGAGTAATTGTTGCGTCTTTTTCCCATACACTAACAATTACAGTTTGTCCTTCGAAGCTTGTACTTTCAATCGCTTGGCGTAGTACAACTTCAACACCTGTTACTTCAAAGCTAACATTTACACCTAAACCATTTGTTAAGTTACGAATTTCAGCTAACACATCTTGAGTTGCTGGATTTAATACATAATCCGCACCTGCTAATTTCGCTAACTCTTGACGTTCTTTAGAAAGTTCAACTGCAATAACAGGAGTTGCTCCTGCTGCTTTAGCTGCTTGGATAACAAGAAGTCCAATTGGACCGCAACCAAATACAGCTACAGCTTCCCCTTCTTTTAATTTACTTTGACGTACTGCATGAACTGCTACTGCTGCTGGTTCTACAAGCGCACCTTGTTCATACGTCATTTCATCTGGAATGTGATGAACCATATCTTCTGGTACTACTGTATATTCAGAGAAACCGCCGCCTTCTCCGCCAAGACCGTGGAAAACAAGTTGTTCACAAACATTGTAATGTCCATGTTTACAAGCTTCACATTTACCACAAGAATAAATTGGCTCTACAACAACGCGGTCTCCCACTTTATGAGATGTAACTCCTTCACCAATCTCTATTACCTCACCACTAAACTCATGACCTAAAATAACAGGTGCTTTCACATGTGTTAATGGATGTTCTTCTGTTGGAATAAAAATAGGCCCTGCTAAATATTCATGCAAGTCTGTCCCACAAATACCACACCATTTAACTTTGATTTTCACTGTTCCTGGTTTTACTGTTGGTTCTGGTACTTCTTCTACTCGTACATCACGTTGATTATGCCAAAGTAGTGCTTTCATTTTATACATCCCTCTCTATGTATATACTTAACCTGGTGAAGTTTACAATTCTATTATAATACTTCTATCCATATATTTCAAAAAAACAATCACGTTCCCACTAATTTTTTACAAATAACGTTCAATATTTTGTCACTTTGTACTTTTTTCCACATCTGTTAATTCAATTTCATTGCAGGTGAAATTAGCATTGTGCCATAATAGCATAGGAGAGGTGAATATCGCTTGAAATATTTTATTTACTTTATCGTTATCGTGGCATTTTTAGATACATTTTCACAATTACCTATTATGAGTACTTTCGCTCAAAGCCTTGGAGGAACTCCTCTTATTATCGGGCTAGTTGTCGGTATGTACTCATTCGCTAATATGATCGGTAATATTATTGCTGGAGCCGCTGTCGATAAATTTGGTGCAAAAAAAATCCTTTATATAAGCATGGGAATTACGAGTTTCATAGTCTTGTTATACACCGTTGTTCAAAGTGGTGAACAACTATTAGTTGTGCGCTTTATGCATGGATTTAGTGATGGCTTTTTAATTCCTGCCGCCTTTACATTTTTATCAAAACAAACAAATGCAAAAAGACAAGGAAAAGCAATGGCTCTATCTGGTGCGGCTGTTGGAACAGCTGCAATCGTAGGACCTGCTTTCAGCGGTATTATGAAAGCAACAGCTGGCGTAGAGTGGGTCTTTATTACTATTTCTATTTTAATGGCTCTTGGTACGATCGTATCTCTATTCTTCTTACCAAATAACGTATCAAGAAAAGATACATCAAGAACGCAAATGATGAACAAAGAAGATATGGTTGAACTTTTAAAATCAGAACCGTTATTACAAGCATATATTGGTGCTTTCACATTAATGTTTTCACAAGGAATTGTCACTTATATGTTACCAGTAAAAGTTGAGGCATTAGCGCTTAAAGCATCCACAACAGGCATGATGTTAAGTGTATTCGGTATAACCGCTATCCTCTTCTTCTTGCTTCCAACAAATCGTATTTACGATCGATTTAATCGTTCGAAACTAATGCTAATCGGAATTGCAGTTATGGCATTCGCATTATCTTTACTCGGATTATTTGCTACAAAAGGTATGCTCTTTATCGTAATGATGATTTATGGAATTGGATTCGCAATCCTCTTTCCGTCTATTAACGCTTTACTCGTTGAAAATACTACAGACGATAATCGCGGAAAGGCATTCGGATTATTTTATGCCTTCTTCTCATTAGGAGTTGTTGCTGGCTCCTTTACAGTCGGCGCAATCGGAGCATCACCTAGCATCAGCTTCATTATCGGGACAGCATTTTTATTAACATTTGCTGGGATGATTTATGTAAGAAGCAAAGTAAAAAAGACAATGATGGGATAATCCATCGTTGTCTTTTTTTAATGATAAACCCCTATTCAACTTTTAACTTTCAACAAGCCGTATTTAATAAACAATATGGCATTATATTTTTCATAGAGATAATACAATGGATAACAAAATAAGAAGAAAATAAGTACAGTTGGTACACCGTCTATAATAGAAAAATATTTTACTAGTAATTCCTTAATACTCTCTCCAATCATAATAAATAGTGGAATGATACAAATTGCCACTAATATTAAACATGGTGTGATCCTCATTTCTTTTAATTTCACCTTACAATGTGGACACCTGAATGAAAAAGGATGCGGGAGATCCATAATATGTTGCGCAGTAATATCCCCTTCACACTGTGGACATTCAATTACTTCTTTCATTTAACTCACTCCTTTCTATTCATAAAAAAGAGCACTATCCAATAGCGCTCTTTTATTGCCGAATATATTACTTTTGTGTATAGCCAAGTAACAATGTAAATAAATTAAACTGTAAAGACAATACTACATTTCTTCTTTTACAAAAAAAGTGTATCAATACCAACGATACTTCGACAATTTCCTCGGAAATATTTCCTTTCCCCACATAATTTGATACACTACACATGAATAAACACTTGTATTACATAAACTAAAATAATAACTTACTGTACAAATTAAAAAGCACACTCTTCATATGAAGAATGTGCTTTTATGTTATTAACGTTTAATCCAAACAGCGCCTGCCGATTTATCTTCTGCCTGTCCAACAACTTGGAATTTAAGTCCAAGGTTTGGAACTTTCCTTCCTGCATCTGCAATTTGCTTGTTACTATATACTTTTGAATCATCAAAAGTTGTAACACCTTGTAATCCAGAATAGTTAAACTGACCACGTGTTAATGAATTTACACTCCATGCTGGTGTTTTATCAAATGAAAATGCAGCATCTGCAATTTGCATGCCCGTATTACCGTATGCTGGTTTTCCGTTTAAATTACCAACTAGCGCTTCTGGATGAGAATCTACAACACCAAGGAATCCTTCACCTGGATGCACCCCAACCCAGTTATCTTTGAAACTATCATCTGCATACCAAACGACAAGACCTGTATTATACACTGGACCTTTTCCTGCTTTTAAACCATTATCTGATCCCGCATAGTTTCTCCACTCTAAGTAGTAATAATGAGCTTTCTTCTCTGTCCCATCAGAAACAACAAAACCATTTAAATTCATTTTAGACTGTCCTTCTGCATCATCAGAAAATACAACTTGTCCATCAACAGTTACATTTACATTGTCCATCGCAAAACCTTTATATGTTACAGCCGGATCTGTAATATAGTCTAATTGTAGTTTCACTTTTTTTCCTTTAAATTGACTTAAATCATATGATTTATCAATCCATTTCCCATCTGTTGTATCTTTATCTCCTTGGACTACTTTTTCTCCAAGTCTATCAATTAATGTTTTCGTTCCATCTTCTGTTACTGCATGTACTTCGACGAAATCGCACTCTGCTTCTAACTCATAATTTGCTTTGTAATCGAATTTTGCATTTGTTCCTTTTGTTAAATCAAAGAATGGTGTCTCTAACGTTGTATGCATATCATCGCCTCTTGTACTATAATATGCATGCTTTCCAAACTCCGGTTTAATCGTTTCAACACTTTTACCTGGTAAGTTAACACGTACAACGCCTGGACGATTTGATTTCGTAACACTTTGATCAATATAGGTAGGAACTCCCACACCACTCTTAATTTTATCGTAATCTACT
Source organism: Bacillus sp. AF62 (assembly GCF_050312695.1). NCBI lineage: Bacteria > Bacillati > Bacillota > Bacilli > Caryophanales > Bacillaceae > Bacillus > Bacillus sp. AF62. The sequence goes on from NZ_JBNPJZ010000021.1 coordinate 4,763, forward strand.
TCTAATATTTTTGCCCAGTTGCCACCCATATTCTTTTGTAAGAAGTCTTTATTTTGTGGTGAAAAACTAGTCGGTTCTGTTCCTGCGATTTTCCCTGTCCAACTACCTCCACTCATTAATGACCAAGCTTCGACTGGTGAACCATTTCCAGTATATTTCGTGTCATATTCATCTGGTAATCCAAGATCATGTCCAAATTCATGTGCAAACACACCTACAGCTCCATCTTCTGGTTCAATTGTGTAATCATGTGCTGCTACTTTACCACCAAAGTAATCTACCTTTGATTTTGTACCTTCAATCGCTACTGGATCTACTGCTAATTTTGAACGATGTGACCAGATCGCATCATCACCTAATTTACCACCACCTGCTTCTTGACCAACACCAGCATGGATTACCATTAAATGATCAATTACACCGTCAGGTTCGTTTTGATTCCCATCCCCGTTTGTATCATATCTATCAAACTGATCAAACTGAGATAAATCTAGTCCTTTCTCAGCAGCTGCATGCAAAGCTTCTTTCACTAAATCACGTGCACCTTTCGGACCTTTATTATCGTGACCACTGCTACCATCAGCTCCATAATCAGATGCTTTTCCTGGAACTGTTAGCCACTCCGTTACATATCCGTCTGTCGTATAACTACCACCAGACTGCTCTTCATAGTATTGTTTAAACGTTTTTACTTTTGAACCATCAAATAATGTATACGGCTCCTTACCGAACAACATCTTTTGATAATGTTCTCTACTAAAGTCTTTCGAATACATATAACCTGGTGTTTGATCAATATTATTATGTTTATAATCACTAAATTCAACGAGTAGCACTAATACTTTATCCGATCGAACAGATCCTTTATATGGAGCTTGCTTTGCTTTTGAAGTTGGAACTTGCCCATTTAATTGCTTTTTATTTGGTTCTGGCTTTTGCTCAAGATTAATATTTTTTTCAGTCTTTTTTACATTTTCCTTTTCTTCCATCTTTTTCTCTTTTACTTTTTTTGTGAAATCAGACGTTTCTTGTAAGTGAGCATCTGGAAGAATTTCTTTGTTCGCCTGATCTCCTTGTTTCTTTTCAATATATTGCTCGACAGCCTTTTTCGTCTCTTCTTTAGAAGATGCTGGATTAATTGTTCCTCTTTCTTTCAAAGCTTCCGCTAAACGATCTTCTTGAATTAAATTGTAATCAATTGGCGTTGTAGACACATTCTCTTTCTCTTTTGCTGGCGTTTCTGCATATGCTAACGGCGCACTCATTACAGATGTGCATCCGATAATTGCCGCAATTGCTAATGACGATAACACTTTAAATGGCGCTTTTCTTCTCATTCTATTTCTCTCCTTTTATAAAACTTAAAATTCAGATAAATCGGTGCATTTTTGTCGAAATCTCTGTTTACTACCCTCCCTATATAAAAAGACATAATTCTATAAACATTAAACTTTCTGTTATAGAATCATGCCCTCCAGTTTTCTGGTCAGACCCTCTATCTGTTTATCCCTTGGTTCAACTAATAATCAGTGTGCTGATGAACAAAGCCCCCACTGATTAACGTTTCACTTTATATCGAAATATGAAAAATAAAGAGTTATGTGATATATATTAAATATCTTATATAACAAATTTAAAAGACAATATGCAAAATTGCATGAAAATTCTTTTAAATAAAAAAGAATCCTAGTCAATTAAACTAGGATTCTTGATTTTCTATTATTTCTCTTGTGTTTTTTCCCAATCAGCTAAGAATTTCTCAATTCCTTGATCTGTTAATGGGTGCTTCACTAATGAAGCAATTACGTTTGCTGGGATTGTTGCAATATGTGCACCGTTTAATGCTGCATCAGTTACGTGAACGCTGTGACGTACAGATGCTGCAATGATTTCTGTTTCGATGCCATGAATTGCAAAGATTTCTGCGATTTGACGAATTAAATCCATACCGTTATGACCGATATCATCTAAACGACCTAAGAATGGTGAAACATATGTTGCACCAGCGCGAGCTGCAAGTAATGCTTGAACTGCTGAGAATACTAATGTAACGTTTGTACGAATTCCTAAATCTGAGAATGCTTTTACTGCTTTTAAACCTTCTGTTGTCATTGGAACTTTTACAACAACGTTTGGAGCAATCTTCGCTAATTCTTTTCCTTCTTCAATCATTTTATCAGCTTCTAAGCTAATTACTTCTGCACTTACAGGTCCTTCTATAAAGCTGCAAATTTCACGAATACGCTCATGGAAATCTACGCCTTCTTTTGCTACAAGTGATGGGTTTGTCGTTACTCCAGCTACTACGCCTAATGCATTTGCCTCTTTAATTTCGTTAATGTTTGCTGTATCAATAAAAAATTTCATTTGTTATTCTTCCTTCCTAATTTTCATTTTATATTTATTTATTTTTCTTAATAAGCTCTAATTCAATCGGAATAGATTTGTCCACTTTTTTACCTTGTGTTATCTCTTTTGCTGTTTGCATCGCCTTCTCTCCGATTAATTCCGGTTTTTGAGCGACTGTTGCAGCCATACGCCCATCATTAACCGCTTTCACAGCATCTTCTGTTGCATCAAATCCAACAACTACTACATCTGTTTTTCCAGCAGACTTCAATGCTTCAAGTGCACCTAATGCCATCTCGTCGTTATGCGCAAACACGGCTTTAATATCACCATTTGCTTGCAAAATGTTTTCCATAACAGATAATCCTTTCGCTCTATCAAAATCAGCCGCTTGTTTGGCAACTACTTTTAAAGACTTATCAGCTACGTTATGGAATCCTTTCCCACGTTCACGAGCAGCAGACGATCCAGGGATTCCTTCTAACTCAGCAACGTTTGCTCCTTCGCCGACTAATTCACGAATGTAATCACTAGCCATTTGACCACCTTCGATATTGTTAGAAGCAATGTGAGAAACAACCTTACCTGAATTCGCAACGCGGTCTACTGTAATAACAGGAACATTTGCTGCATTTGCCGCACTTACCGCTGAAGCAACAGCATCTGAATCGGTCGGATTAATAACAACTACATCGACACCCTTTTGAATTAAATCTTCAACATCGTTCGTTTGCTTCGCTGCATCATTTTGCGCATCAACAGCAATCAATTCGATGCCGCTATCTTTCGCTTTCTTTTCTGCACCCTTTTTCAAAGTTACAAAGAAGGGATTATTTAAAGTTGAAACAGAGAATCCAACTTTAATAGTTTTATTTCGACCTTTATCGCTAGAATCCTTTGCCCATTCTGGTGGTTCCATTGAACAACCAGCAGTAATGACCATAATACATGCAACGAGTATAAGTAACCATTTCTTCATGAACTGTCCCTCCATTACGCTTCTTTTCGGCGATCAATTAATACAGCTAGTAAGATTACAAGTCCTTTTACAACTTGTTGGAAGAAAGAAGATACACCTAATAAATTTAAACCGTTATTTAGTACACCGATAATTAGTACACCGATAAATGTACCAACAATCCATCCTCTTCCCCCAGAAAGACTTGTTCCACCTAATACAACTGCTGCAATTGCATCTAATTCGTAAGAAGTACCTGCAGTCGGCTGTGCAGAATCTAGTCGTGATGTTAAGACAATACCTGCAAGCGCTGCCAAAATTCCGGAAAGACCGTAAATCATTACTTTAATTCTCGTAACATTAATACCTGATAGTGCTGCTGCTTCTTCATTCCCACCAATTGCAAATGTACGACGGCCAAATGTCGTTTTCTTCAAAATGAAGTACAGTACTGCGAAAGCGATCATCATTGTAACAGCTGGTACCGGAATACCAAGAAAATAACCGCGGCCAAACATTTGGAACATTAAATGATCACCAAGACCAGTGATCGGACGTCCGTCCATATAAACAAGCGTCAACCCACGAAAAATAGTCATTGTTGCTAAAGTTGCAATAAATGGAGCTACTTTTCCTTTCGCAATGATGATACCGTTTACAATTCCCATTACAAGACCTGCTAATAGTCCAACTGCCATTGCAAGGAACGGATCCATGCCACTTGCCATCATTCCAGCAACAAGTGCACTTGATAATGCTAAAATAGAACCTACCGATAAGTCAATACCCCCTGTTAAAATTACAAAGGTCATTCCGAATGCAATAAGCGCATTAATCGATACTTGACGCAGTATATTAAATAAATTTGGAATTTCAATGAACGCTGGATTTAAAGCTGTAATTACGACGATAATTAATACTAAACCGATTAAAGAACCGAGTTGTTGTAATACATTCCCCTTCTTAGCCATCCTTACTCTCCCCCTGTAGCTAGTGCCATAATAGACTCTTGTGATGCCTCATCTTTCCCTAAAATGCCGCCGACTTTTCCTTCATGAATAACAAGAACTCGATCACTCATCCCTAAAACTTCCGGAAGCTCAGATGATACCATAATAACGGCATCGCCTTGCTCTGTAAGCTTATTCATGATAGAGTAAATTTCTTTTTTCGCTCCAACATCTACACCTCTTGTTGGCTCATCTAAAATGAGTAATTGCGGATGAATGCCTAGCCATTTTGCGATTACAATCTTTTGCTGATTTCCACCAGAAAGAGATTTCACTGCCTGCTCTCCGCTAGATGCTTTCACATTAAGAAGCTTCATCATATCTTCTGTAAACTGTTGTTCTAGCTCGTTGCTCAGAACACTTCCCTTTGAAAGACTTTCTAAATTCGGTAAAGATAAGTTTTCTCGAATTGAGAAATCTAACACTAACCCTTCAGATTTTCTATCTTCTGTAATGAAAGCAATTCTTTGTCTAATCGCATCTATCGGACTATCAATCTTTACTTCTTGTCCATTTATAAAAATTTGCCCAGAGTCTAGAGGTTCATACCCAAATATCGCTTTCATAACATCTGTGCGTCCAGCCCCCATCAAACCAGCTACACCAAGGATTTCACCTTTTCTTACTTGAAACGAAACATTTTCAAATTTCCCTTTCTTCGTTCCGTTACGCATTTCAAAAATAACATCGCCAATTTGACTATTTCGCTCTGGGTAACGTTCACCAATGCTGCGCCCCACCATCATACTCACTACTTCATCAAATGATGTTTCTGGAATTAATCTCTTTCCGACGTATTCTCCATCACGCAAAATCGTAATGGCATCACATATTGAGAAAATCTCTTCCATACGATGCGAAATGTAAACGAATGAAACATCCTCTTTACGTAACTTATTTATAACTGTAAAGAGCGTTTCGATTTCACGGTCCGTCAGTGCCGCAGTAGGTTCATCCATGATAATAACGCTCGCGTTTGTCATTAACGCTTTCGCAATTTCGATAATTTGCTGTTGTCCAACAGATAGCTCTCCTGCTAACATAGCGCCTTTTACATGCAACCCTAACTCCGCTAGTTGCTGCTGCGCAATCGCGTTCATTTGTCGAGTGCGTAAAATACCTGTTTTCCCATACATTAACTCTTTACCGAGAAACATATTTTCAGCTACTGTTAAATTCGGCAATATGTTTAGTTCTTGATGTATAAATGCGATGCCGTACTCTTCAGCTTCTTTCGCATTTTTAAACGTACGTTCTTGCCCATCAATCGTGATTGTTCCACCATCTTTTTTGTATACACCTGTTAAAATCTTCATGAGCGTTGATTTACCCGCTCCATTTTCCCCCATCAATGCATGAACTTCTCCTGTTTCAATCATAAACTGTGCATTCTTCAAAACAGGATTGCCATTGAACGCCTTTGAAATGTTTTTCATTTCAATATGCATTCCCATCACTTCCCTTTATTAAAAAATCACGCCTGCATGTAAAATTACATTTGCATAAGGCGTAGCCTCGCCTGTACGAATAATCGCCTTCGCTTTCTTTGTATGCTCTTTAAATTGTTCATGAGATACATACTCAAATGCTGGCTCTATTAATTTTTGCTCGATCTCTTTATTTACTTCCGCATTATTTATAATGACTTCTTCTGCTAACGTCACTTTTTCGATTGCCATATCATCAGCTACAACTTGTAACACCTCTAAAAAACTCGGTTTTCCAATCTCAACAGCTAAATCAATTCGTTTTACTCCATCCGGAATCGGTAACCCGCAATCAGCAATTACAACCGTGTCTGTATGCCCAAGTGAAGCAAGGACTGCCGCGATTTCACTGTTTAATACACCATGCTTTTTCATCCAACAATCACCTGCACTTCACGTACTCGATTTCTCGTTGGCATACCGCCCTGTGCCCCAAGTTTCGTTACAGAAAGACCACCGGCAATATTCGCGAAACGAATTGCTTTTTGAAGTGTCTCTCCTTCAGAAAGTGCAACTGCTAACGCACCATTAAATGTATCACCAGCTCCAGTTGTATCCACTACATCAACAGCAATGCTAGGAACATGTACAATCTCCGTTCCATTATGGAAACGAACACCGTTAGAACCTTCTGTCATCAATAATTTATTTGGATACTTCGCCAATAAATCTTCAATTGGTGATGTAAAATCATCTAATACAATGCGGCACTCATGTTCATTTGGCGTAATATAAGTTGCCTTTTCTAAAATATCTTCTGATAACACTTGTGCTGGCGCTGGATTTAACATAACTGGAATATTATGCTCCTCACAAATAGCCAATACATATTTTACTGTTTCAAGTGGAATTTCTAGTTGCAGAACAACCATATCTGCTTTTATAAGAAGGTCTTTTGAGCGATCTACAACTGACTTATTTACAAGAGCATTTGCTCCTTGTACGACAACAATACTGTTATCTTCTTCTGCTAAAACGATATGAGCAATTCCTGTCGTTCCATCTGTAACCGGTACCACATAGTCGATAAAAATACGTTCGTTCTCTAAATTTTTTCTAACTACCGTTCCGTAATCATCATTTCCTACCGCTCCAACCATTGCTACATTTGCTCCTAATCTAGCTGCAGCAACCGCTTGGTTCGCCCCTTTCCCTCCAGGGATTGTATGAAACGCTTCACCAATTACTGTTTCTCCTGCTTTCGGCCGTTTTTTTGAAACAGCCACTAAGTCCATTGAAATGCTACCTACTACTGCAATATTTGGCATCTGTTTCATCTCCTTACTTCGTTGTATTTCGTTCAATAATTTTAATCGGTAGACGATAGTGTTTCTCTTCTAATGCATTTCCTTCCATTTGCTCTAACAACAACTCTGTTGCAATTTTTCCCATCTCATATATCGGTTGTGCAACTGTTGTAATAGATGGATACATCATTTCTGTTAAAGAAATTCCATCAAATCCGATAATTTGTAAATCATCTGGAATGGCAATCCCCTTTTGAAGTGCAGCCTTTACAATACCAATCGCAATTAAATCATTCCCAGCAACAATACCATCAATATGCGGGTATCCTTCTAATAATTCCATCGCTACACGCTCACTATTTGCTGGATCAAACGTACTCTCCGCAATCATATACGAAAGATTATTTTGCGTAATAACGTCTACAAAACCTTCAAAACGTTCATTTGCAGTACTCACATCACGTGGACCGCGAATATGTGCAATATGTTTACATCCTTTATCTAGTAACAACTTTGTCGCAGCCTGACTTCCTGCATAGTTATCTGCATATACAGTAGGAATACGCTCATTAAACATACGGTCAATCGCAACAACCGGAACAGATAAATTCATGTAATTAACACTATTTTGTGGATTCGTTGCTACAATAAATCCATCTACATTATTTTGTCTAAGTACATCAATGTATTGTTTCTCTTTTTCTAAACTTTCATCAGAGTTACAAAGAACAACTGTGTAACCTTGTTTATGTGCTACATCTTCTACGGCACGTGCAACTTCTGGAAAGAACGGATTCACGATATTTGGAACAACTAAGCCAATTAAACGAGACTTTTTATTATACAGTGAACGCGCTACTGTACTAGGCTTATAATCTAACATCTCAATTGCACGCTCTACCTTTTTTAATGTATCTTCGTGAACATATCCATTTTTATTTAGAACTCTGGAAACGGTCGCAACAGATACTCCCGCTAATTTCGCAACGTCTTTAATCGTACTCATTCTCTTTTCTCCTCACTTCATGTAACCGTTTACAGAAAATAATATAACGTATTTCTAAAAATACGTCAATCATTTCTCACTAAAAAGCTTTTAAGGTTATACTCAAAAAAGCACCGCCATAAGGCGATGCTTCTTCATTACGAGTATGATACAGTTTTTTCTTTTTCTTCTACAGCAGGCTCTTCAGCATCTTTTTTACGATCTGATAGTTTAATTTTTTGTAAGAAAATCGTAAAGATGGCACCTACTACGATAAATACTAATCCTGTTAAGAATACAGTATGAAGCGAGTCTACTAAAGAGTTTTTCAAAATAGGTACAATGCTGTTAGCAAACGCTTCTGGCATTTGTTTTAATGCCTCTGGGCTAAATAGCATCGAATATAAACCTTGTGGATCTGTGTGAATCATATCTTTAAATTTCGTTACCATTTGTCCCGCTTCTTTCGGGAATGTATCTAATACAGGTACTAATTTATTTGTTAACGTTGTACCTGAAGTGTTATTCATAATTGATCCTAAAATTGTAATACCAAATGTTCCACCAATTTGACGGAAGAACTGACTTGATGACGTTACGACACCAAGGTCTTTTTTCGGGAAGCTTTCTTGTAACGCTAATGTTAATGTCGGCATTACAAGACCCATTCCTAAACCGATAACCATCATATAAGAAGTAGCTGTAAGCTTCGTTGTGTGCATATCCATCGTTGTTAATAACCAGAAACCACCGGCCATAATAAGCATACCTGCGATAATTTGTGGTTTTACACCAACTTTTAATACAAGTTGCCCACCGATAATACTCATTACAATCATTGTAATCATCATTGGAGTCATAATTGTTCCTGATTCAGCAGCACTTACTCCTACAATACCTTGCATGAAGAATGGTACGAACATAATCGCGCCGAACATTCCAATACTCATAAAGAATCCAATCGCATTCAGTATTGTAAATGTGCGATTTTTAAAGAAATGCATTGGTAAAATCGGCTCTTCAGCTTTCGTTTCAACAATAACAAAGCTAACGATACCAATTACAGCTAGTGCGAATAAACCGATAATTTGCCAAGAATCCCATGCATAATCTTTTCCACCAAACGTTAGCGCAAGCAATAAACTTACAACACCTAGAATCATCGTAAAGATTCCAGCGATATCAATTTTAATTGGTCCTGTTTGTTTATGTGATTTTAATCCCATTGCAATAAAGATTGTTGCTAAAATACCAACCGGTAAGTTAATGTAGAATACCCATCTCCAGTTCACTGCATCTACAATCCAACCACCAACTTGCGGTCCAATTACAGAAGCAAGACCGTATAACGCACCAAAAATACCTTGCCATTTCGCACGTTCTTTTCCCGTGAACATATCTCCAATAATAATCATAGCCATTGGCATCATAATACCGCCACCAAGACCTTGAATACCACGGAAAATAATTAATTCTGTCATACCATTCGCCATACCACATAACGCCGAACCAATCATGAAAATAACTAGCCCTGTTATATATACGTTACGACGACCAAGTAAATCCGCTAATTTACCTGCAATTGGTACAACTGTCGTTGATGTTAACATATAAGCTGTCGTTAACCATGTCATTAAACTTAATCCGCCTAGGTCACCGACGATACGTGGCATTGCTGTACCAACAATTGTTCCATCTAATGCAGCAAATAGCATCGCGATTACTAAACCGATTAACAACAACTTTCTATTTTGATTTTCTTGTTGCTCCATGTAATCTCCTCAATTCCTCTTAGTTATTCTCTTTTTTCTCTTGTGTCCCGCAAATAATGGTTTCTAACTTCTCAAAGAGACGTAATAAATCTTCTCTTTCTTGCAACTCTAAATGTGAAAAGTATTTTGCAATATGCTCGTTGCGAGCTGTCATTGCCTCTTCTACTCTAGCTTTCCCCTTTTTCGTTAACTCGATGATGACAACACGACGGTCATCTTTGTCGTGATAGCGTTCTACAAGTTCTTGATCGATTAGACGATCAATCATCACTGTAATCGCGCTAGGCTTCACATACATCTTTTTTGCTAATGTTGTCGCTCTTGAAGCCCCATAATGATCTAAAATCTTTAAAATATAAAACTGCGGTGGTGTAAGTCCTGTTGCTTGCATTTGTTCTAATAACTCCGTCTGCATTTTCTTTCCAATCGAAAAGGCAAGAGCTTGAATTTTATCGATATGCGTCATATCATTTGGCATGTTATCCACCTCTTATTTAAACAATAAAATATTTAACGTATTTAAATATTAATCCCGCGAACAAAATCCGTCAATACTTTTATTTATAAAAACGTTTACATTTTTGTCACAAAGTTGTATAATTTTCGACGAAGTTAATATTGACAGTCACGGAGAAACGGAGTACACGGCTATGAATCATAAAAAAGGAAACTTTTTTATATTTCATGGCCTTTTTATGTTCTCTGTCTTAAAACGCTTCGAATTAATTAGGGGAGGATTTTCATTTTATGTTTTTCACACAATTATTTAAACCTGCGCCCCACGCGGAACGCTTACCAGCTGATCGCGTTGATAGCGAATACCGTAAATTACGTTTACAAGTATTCTTAGGTATCTTCATCGGTTATGCAGGTTACTACTTTGTTCGAAAAAACTTTTCACTAGCAATGCCATACTTAATCGAGCAAGGCTTTAGTAAAGGGGAACTTGGGGTTATCCTTTCAGCAGTATCTATCGCTTACGGATTAAGTAAATTCTTGATGGGTATCGTATCCGATCGTTGTAATCCTCGCTACTTTTTAGCAGCTGGGCTATTTTTATCAGGTATCATTAATATTATTTTCGGCTCATTTTCTTTCATTACAACGAGCATTATACTTATGTTTGTACTTCAGTTTTTAAATGGATGGGTACAAGGTATGGGCTGGCCTCCTTGTGGCCGTACGATGGTTCACTGGTTCTCTATTAGCGAACGTGGTACAAAAATGTCTATTTGGAACGTCGCTCATAATGTCGGCGGCGCGCTTATGCCTTCTCTTGTAACATTAGGCTTATACTTCTTCGCAGATGACTGGAAAAGTATTTTTTACTTCCCAGGTATTCTTTCAATTTTAGTTGGTATTTATGTATTAATTACAATGAAAGATACGCCTCAATCTTGTGGACTACCTTCTATTGAAGAGCATACTGGAGAATATCCACCAGATGAGAAAATAAAAGATCGCGAACGCGAACTTTCGGCAAAAGAAATTTTATTTAAATACGTACTAAACAATAAGTTTTTATGGTACATCGCTATTGCGAACGTTTTCGTATATTTCGTACGTTACGGCGTTGTAGACTGGGCTCCTACTTATTTAGTAGAAGAAAAAAGCTTTACTCATAGTAGCTCACGTACTGCTTACGCTCTATATGAATGGGCTGGTATTCCAGGTACACTTCTTTGCGGATGGATGAGTGATAAACTATTTAAAGGACGTCGTGCACCTGCTGGTATTTTATTTATGGTTGGTGTATTTATCGCAGTTCTTGTTTACTGGTTAAACCCTCCTGGTAATCCAATGGTTGATAGTATCGCACTTGTCGCAATTGGATTTTTAATTTACGGACCGGTTATGTTAATTGGTCTACACGCTCTAGACTTAGCACCAAAGAAAGCTGCTGGAACTGCAGCAGGCTTAACTGGATTCTTCGGTTACTTAGGCGGAGCTGCTTTCGCTAGTGCCGCTATGGGCTTTATCGTAGATGCATTCGGATGGGATGGCGGATTCATCTTATTACTTGCATCTTGCATACTTGCAATGTTCTTCCTTGCCCTTACTTTAAATACAGGGTCAACAAAACAAAAGCAAGCTTAAGTACAAATATTATACTTATCAAAAAAAGAGAGACCATTCTTTCCAGAATGCCTCTCTTTTTTCTACATATAAATCTTTTTTCTTACAAAAGATTTATTTTCCTCTCATATATATGTTAGCGTTTCCAAATCACTTCAATACCTAATACAACTGCATTCCACTTTTATATAAAAAGATTTTTGAATATTTTTCCAACTTATCCTTGTCAAACATTGTCAATTTGTATTAAAATAACAACATACAAAATATTTAGTCTTTTCAGAAAAGATGGAGGGATAGCCATGAAGAATTCACTTCTTCGTATTGAAAACTTGCAAACTTCCTTTCGTATACAAGATCAGTATCATGCAGCAGTTGATAATGTATCCTTAACTGTTCATGAAAATGAAATTGTTGCTATCGTTGGTGAGTCAGGATGCGGAAAAAGTGCACTTGCCCTTTCCATTATGCGACTGCATAATGAAGCAAATACAAAATTACAAGGGCAGCTTTACTATAGAGATAAGGACTTACTAAGCATGTCAACCGCCGAAATAAATAAAGTACGCGGTTCAAATATCGGAATGATTTTCCAAGAACCTCTTACAGCACTCGATCCTCTTATGACAGTTGGAAAACAAATCGAAGAAAACTTAGACTACCACACAAGCCTTTCAAAAGTTGAAAAGAAAGAACGCACCTTAGAACTACTTCATCAAGTTGGTATTCCAAAACCAGAACTTACATATAAACAATACCCACACGAATTATCTGGCGGAATGAGACAAAGAATTGTTATCGCAATTGCAATTGCTTGTAAGCCAGGGCTCATTATTGCAGATGAGCCAACAACTGCACTTGACGTAACCATTCAAGCGCAAATTTTAGATTTATTACGTTCCATTCAAGAACAAACGAAAATGGGCATCATCTTAATTACACACGATTTAAGCGTCGTGGCCGAAACCGCTGATCGTATCGTCGTTATGTATGCAGGACAAGTTGTAGAAACAGGAACAGTCGAAGAGATTTTTAATAACCCTCTTCATCCATATACTCGTTCCTTATTAAATTCAATCCCGTCTGCATCTGCTGAAAAAGAAAAATTACATGTTATTCAAGGCGTTGTACCGACATTAGCTAAGTTACCTCGCACAGGTTGTCGATTCCAAGCACGGATTCCATGGATTAGACCTGATCAACATGAAGAAAATCCCGTTTTACATGAAGTAAAACAAGACCATTGGGTACGTTGCACTTGCTACAAACATTTCAACTTCCAACATAAGAAAGGAGATGACGTAACTCATGGCACTGCTTAAAGTAGAAGATTTAAAAGTACACTTTCCAATTAAAGGTGGTGTTTTCGGCCGTACATTAGATTACGTTCGTGCTGTTGATGGCGTAAGCTTCGAACTACAACCTGGCGAAACATACGGAATCGTTGGGGAATCTGGGAGCGGCAAATCAACAACTGGAAAAGCAATTATGCACTTAACAAAAGCGACAGGCGGTAGCATTCATTTTAATAATAGAGATTTAACAAAATTAAGTCGCTCAGAACTAAGAGAACAACGAAAAGATATTCAGATGATTTTTCAAGATCCTTATTCATCCTTAAACCCGAAGAAACGTGTTATGGATATTATCGCTGAACCACTTCGAAATTTTGAGAAACTCTCACCTGATGAAGAGCGTAGAGCTGTTCAAGATTATCTTGATAAAGTTGGATTAAATCCTGAGTCTATGTATAAATACCCACATGAATTTTCCGGTGGACAAAGACAGCGGATTGGTATTGCACGCGCACTTACACTAAAACCGAAGCTTATTATCGCAGATGAACCTGTATCCGCGCTTGACGTGTCGGTACAAGCTCAAGTTTTAAACTTCTTGCAAGATTTACAATCTGAACTCGGACTAACATACCTATTTATTAGTCATGATTTAGGTGTAGTTCGCCATATGTGTGACCGTATCGGTGTTATGTATCGCGGACGCATTGTGGAAGAAGCAACTAGTGCTGAAATTTATAATAATCCACAGCACATCTATACGAAGCGCCTAATATCAGCTATTCCTGATATTCGTCCAGAAAACCGCGAGCAACAACGTAAATTGCGTCGTGAGGTAAGCGTTGAGTATGAGAAATCATACGAAAGTTATTTCAATGAAAATGGTCGTGCTTACGATTTAAAACCAATCTCGCCAACACACCGGGTGGCATTACCTTAAGGGAGTGATAAAACATGTGGAAATTTATATTACGCCGGGTTTTAGTTATGATACCGCAATTATTCATATTAAGCGTACTCGTCTTTACACTGGCTAAGGCAATGCCAGGTGATGCATTAAGTGGCGCTGAACTAGCAAACCCAAAAGCCGATCCAAAAGTGCTCGAAGAACAACGTGAAAAACTAGGTTTAAACGATCCTATTCCCACTCAATATGTAAGGTGGATTTCAAATGCTGTACAAGGGGATTTCGGTATTTCTTACGCACATAAAATAAAAGTAACAGATATTATCGGGGAACGTCTTGGCAATACCATACTGTTAGCTCTTCTTATTCTTATTCTTACTTACTTAATTGCTATTCCACTTGGAGTTATAAGTGGACGTTGGAATGATACGTGGGCTGATCGACTCATTACGCTCTATAACTTTTTAGGATTCGGTACACCACTATTTATTTTCGGGTTAGTAATGTTATTCTTATTCGGCTTTTTATATCCAATTTTCCCTACGAGTGGTAGCGTTGATCCACAAGTTGCAACAGGATCATTTGATTACTATTTAAGTAAATTCAATCATATGATTTTACCAGCTTTATCTGGGGCATTAATTGGAACTGTAGGAACTGTACAATATTTACGAAGTGAAATTATCGATACGAAACATAAAGATTTTGTACGCACAGTAAAAGCAAAAGGTGTACCAGAATCTAAAGTATATTCCAGACATATTTTAAGAAATTCATTTTTACCAATTGCAGCATTTTTAGGATATGAAATTACAGGTTTAGTTGGAGGCTCTATTATTCTAGAAAATATTTTCGGCTATCCAGGAATTGGACAACTATTTTTCCAATCTATCACTCAACGTGATTTCAGTGTCGTAACTGCTCTTGTATTATTTACTGGATTCGCAACGCTACTCGGGACTCTTCTTTCCGATATTATTCTAAGCATCGTTGATCCACGTATTCGTATTGATTAATGGAGGTGAAGAAACGTTATGTTAGCAAATCCTGAAAAACAAACTGAATTCATTCATTACGAAAAGAGCCCCTCTGGTTTCTCCATTATGTGGCGAGAATTTCGTAAAGATAAACTAGCAATGTTTTCTCTATTCTTTTTAGCTTTAATATTAATAGCCGTTTACGCAACTTCATTTATTATGAAGCAAGAAGATATCGTCCGAGTCGATTTATTCGCTATTTATGACCCTCCTTCTGCTGAACATTGGTTAGGAACTGATTATGGAGGCCGTGATATTTTCGGACAATTAATTATTGGTACACGTAACTCCTTTACGGTTGGTTTAGCCATCACTCTTTTAGCAACCCTTATCGGTCTTACGACGGGACTAATTGCTGGCTATTTTGGAGGAGTTGTCGATAACATCATTATGCGTTTTATCGACTTTATGATGATTTTACCATTCTTAATGATTGTTATCGTGTTTATCTCACTCGTTCCAACTTTCAATATTACGACATTTATTCTCATAATGACCGCTTTCTTATGGGTCGGAAAAGCAAGGCTTATACGCTCTAAAGTATTGACTGAGAAAGAACTTGATTACGTATCTGCATCAAAAACATTAGGAACACCAAATTGGAAAATAATCTTCCAGCAAATATTACCTAATTTAAGTTCTATTATTATCGTAAATATCACATTAAATCTTGCTGGTAACATCGGAATTGAATCTAGTTTAACTTACTTAGGCTTCGGTCTACCAGAGAGCACACCAAGTCTTGGTACACTTGTAAGTTACGCAACTAACCCAGATGTATTACAAGAAAAGTGGTGGATTTGGTTACCCGCATCAATCATGATTTTAGTGTTGATGCTGTGTATAAATTTTATTGGTCAAGCGTTAAAGCGTGCGGCTGATGCGAGACAAAGAAAAGGATAAGGGGTGGAGAAGTTATGAACAAACCAAAACTGTACAAAGTATTAAGTACACTTGCTGCTTCAACATTATTACTATCTGCATGTGGGGGTGCTGATAGCGGTAGTAAAAAGGCAAACACAAAAAAAGTAGAAACAAATAAATTTAGTGCTGCTGTAAAAAATGACGGTAAAGAAATTAAAGACGGATCATTAACTTATGGACTCGTTTCAAATTCACCTTTCGCTGGTGTTTTAAGTAGGGTATTGTATGAAGTTGCTCCAGATTCAGAGATTATGGATTTCTTTGATGAACAATTATTAGCTACAGATAAAAACTGGGAAATTACAAATGACGGTGCTGCAACTTATACAATTTCTGAAGATAAAAAAACAATTACAATTAAAATTAAAGATAATGTAAAATGGCACGATGGTAATCCTGTAACAGCTGAGGATTTAGAATATTCTTACTTAATAATCGGTAATAGCAAATATACAGGTATCCGTTACGATACACAAATGCAAATGATTGAAGGTATGGAAGAATATCACAATGGAAAAGCTGACAAAATTTCTGGTATTAAAGTAGTCGATCCAAAAACAATTTCCATTACTTATAAAGAAGTAAACCCTTCACTAAAAACTGGTATTTGGACATATCCTACACCTAAAAAATATTTAGGTGATGTACCAATTGAAAAACTAGCTGAATCAGATAAAATCCGTCAAAATCCAATTGGATTCGGTCCATTTAAAGTGAAGAAAATCGTTCCTGGTGAATCAGTTGAGTATGAGCGTTTTGATGATTACTGGGGCGGCAAACCTAAGCTAAAAAATGTAACATTAAAAGTTGTAAATCCATCTATTGTTAGTGCATCTCTGAAAAAAGGTGATATTGATATTGCAGCAATTACTGCTGATCAATATCCGAACGTAAGTAAATTAAAAAACACACAACTAATTGGTAAAACTGACCTTGCTTACACTTATATCGGATTTAAGTTCGGACATATGGACAAAGCAAAGAATGAAGCTGTAATGGATAACGATAAGTTCAAAGACGTTCGTTTACGTCAAGCGATGGCACATGCAATTGATAGAGAAAAATTAGGAGAGAAAGTATATCACGGACTTCGCGTTCCAGCTAACTCTCCAATTCCACCATCTATGCCAAAGTACCATAATAATGATGTTGGTGCGTATAATTTCGATGTAAATAAAGCGAAAAAACTATTAGATGAAGCTGGGTATAAAGATAAAAATGGTGATGGATTCCGTGAAGATCCAAAAGGTAATGAATTGAAGATTAACTTCTTAACTAGTAGTGGTAGTGAAACAAGTGAACCGCTGGCTAAATTCTACATTCAATCTTGGAAAGATATCGGCTTAAAAGTAGAACTTGTTGATGGACGCTTACACGAATTTAATGCTATGCGTGATATGATTAAAAAAGATGATCCGAAGGTTGATATTTTTGCCGGTGCTTGGAACACTGGCTCTGACCCTGACCTTTCTGGCCTATGGGGCAAAAATGCCGGATTCAACTATCAACGCTGGGTAAATGATGAAAATACGAAGTTATTAGAAGCAGGATTATCAGAAAAAGCTACTGATGAAAAATATCGTAAAGAAGTATACGATAAATGGCAAAAATTAATTCATGACGAAGCACCGATGATTCCAATTCATTACACATTTGATTTAACAGGTGTTAATAAGCGCGTAAAAAATTATGATGTCAACACTGAAGTGAATCAAATAACTTCACATTGGAAAGACGTTACTGTAACAAGTGAGAAGCCAGAAGTAGAAAAATAAACATAAAAATAGCTCTTAGCATTTACATACATGCTAAGAGCTATTTTTTATTTTCATTGCTTTTCCTACTAATGATAACAACCAATTCCTTCCCTACTCTAATATTAAAAGATTTGATGAAATACCTTTATTAAAACAGCTAACGTAACAGATCCAGCAAATCCCCCTAAACAAATTAAGCTTACCCCTTGACTATATGACAAATTTTGAAATGATTTCATTGCTTCCATCCTCCCTATCTCCCCTTTGATACTTTTATTTTACCAATGGGAAAAATTTCATAACATCGATTTCTCTAACAACTAACTTACAAATTTGTAAGTTAACATCTTTTCAACTTATATATCTAGTATTTCCACAAATGAGAGTTATTTATACATAAAAAAGACCTCAGCTATACTAAGGTCTTTAGTTACATTTTATTTTATAATCATCACCGGACATTTCACTCGTTTTGCTATTTTATGACTTACACTACCAAGTACCATTTCTTGCAGTGTATTTAATCCTCTACTTCCCGCTATAACAAGATCTATATCTCCTGTATTTACATATTGAACAATTGTATCTCCAGGATCACCATGTAATATCGTAATTGTATAAGATATGTTCTCTTTCTTTAATAAAACTTCAATCTCTTTTAATTTATCTTTTCGACTAGCCGATATTGTTTCTAAATCTGTTTGACCTTGTATAATATCTGATTTTGCCGTTCTATTATCTACTACGTACACAACTTCAACATTTGTTTCTTCGCTACATTTCGCAATATATGTTGCATGTTCCGCTGCTCGAAGTGCATGTTCAGAACCGTCACATGCTAATATAATTTGTTTGTACATATGCTGAATCCCCTTTTCGTTATCCTACTCGTATTATATAATAAAGCCCCCTAAAAAGGAGGCTTTTAACTAGCAATTCTTTTATTATAAGTAGCTAAATTTGCAACAAGTTTTGAGCTACGTTCATTTAATCCTGTTATACTTACTTTCACACCACTTTGCTCATACTTTATGATAACTTTATCAATTGATGCCACCGCTGAATCATCCCATACGTGCGCATGAGTAAAATTCATTTCAATTTCTTTTACATCTTCATTAAATGAAAAATTATTTATGAAATCGGCTGTGGATGCAAAGAAAAGTTGACCGTGAATTTCGTATATTTTCTTATTTTCAATATATAAATGTTTCACGTGAATCTTTGCCATATTGAATGCAAATAACACCGCACTAATTACTGTTCCGATAATTACACCTACTGCTAAGTTATGTGTAATTAGGACAATCACAACTGTTACGATCATAACAAATGCGTTTCCTTTTGGTACTTTATGAATCGTTGTTACAGAGTTCCAATCAAACGTTCCGATTGAAACCATAATCATAACCGCAACTAAAGCTGCCATCGGAATATGAACGACATAATCTCCTAAAACGAATAGTAATACGATTAAAAATCCGCCCGCTACAAATGTTGATAGGCGACCTCGTCCACCTGATTTAATATTAATAACAGATTGACCGATCATTGCACATCCTGCCATTCCTCCGAAGAAACCAGCGACGATGTTTGCGATCCCTTGTCCGCGTGCCTCTTTATGCTTATTACTTTCTGTATGCGTCATATCATCTAAAACTGAAGCTGTTAATAAAGACTCTAGTAAACCAATAATTGCAAGCATAACTGCATAAGGTAAAATAATCCCTAATGTTTCTAATGTAAATGGCACATCAGGAATACTAAAGAACGGTAATTCTTTCGGTAGGCTTCCCATATCCCCTACTGTTTTCAACTGTAATCCGCTCATAAGTGCAATACTCGTCACAATAATAATTGAAATAAGCGTAGAAGGTACAACCGTTGTAATACGTGGAAATAAATATATAATTGCAAGTCCTAATACAACGAGTGCATACATTTGCCAAGTTGCATTTTTAAAATGCGGTAATTGCGCTGTAAAAACTAAAATTCCAAGTGAATTTAAAAAACCACTCATAACAGATTTCGGAACAAACTTCATAAATGAGCTCAGTTTGAACACGCCAAAAATAATTTGGACAATACCTGTTAATATTGTTGTAGCAAATAAATATTGCAAACCATGATCTTTAACGAGCGTTACCATTAATAATGCCATTGCACCTGTTGCAGCTGAAATCATCCCAGTTCTTCCGCCAACAAATGAAATGGTAACTGCAATACAAAAGGCTGCATATAGTCCAACTGTCGGATCCACGCCTGCAATAACAGAGAAAGCTATCGCTTCAGGGATTAACGCTAAAGCAACGACAATTCCTGATAACACGTCCCCTCTCACATTAGAAAACCAATCATTTTTTATCGTTTGAAACAAAATACCACTCCTCTACTCCTTTATAATTTGATTTTCTCCATAAGAAAATCTAGCCGACTGCACGAAAGCTATTATATAACGAGTAGAAGATTTTTTACTATGTAAAAGTTTCCTAAAAAGATGTTACCTTCGTAGCTTCTTTTTTAGGAAACTTTAAATATACTATCACCTATTGTTGATTTAACGTACAATGATTTCGGATTCTACTGTATGTCAAATGAAGAGAACTTTGTTTGGATGGATGAAAAATGCACATGTAATTTAGTTCATTTAATTGAATAATCCAAGGATCAAGATATTAGCTACCAAGGGAATTCATTTAAAGTTCTATAGATATTTCCACTTCATATATGAGGTTTAGTTTGGATAGTTTAGGATTAGAGGAGTTTATGCTAATTTAATGAAAATAGTAAGAGCACTCTTTCGAGTGCTCATTTTATGCAGATACAGTTGCTTTATCCTTACGGAATATACCCATTAACCCACCGATTAATAATAATACGCCTGGTAATAAGTAAATTATAGAAATACAAATAAATCCACCGATAGCAGCCACAGTCATCATAATACCGCCAACCTTCGCTTTACTTCTTACCATAACAGATCCAACAATTCCTAAGATTGATAGAGCCACAGCTCCCCAACCTAAACCAATAACAGTATTTGCTCCATCAGCTTCAAAAGCAGCTCCCATACCGCCGATCAATAAAGCAACAAATGCACAAATAATACCAAAAATACCTCCAATAAGACCTAATACAAATTCAGCTGTTCTTTTCATTTCAATCTCTCCTTATTTAGCAACTTCAAATTCAAATTTCACTGATTTCTCGTCAAATGTAAATGTAGGTTTAAATGTACCAACAAACTTATCGCCTTCTGGTACATCAAATAACATTTTGTTTGTAATTTGGTTACCTGGCGCAATATTTTCGTTTATAAACGTATTGTCCCCACCAAAGTACTCTTTGAATTGGTTGCCGTTAGTATCAGCAATTTTCAACTCAGAAGTTCCAAAATATATATCTTTTTTGCCATTATTTTTAGCGTTAAAAGCGATTTCTAGTACTTTCCCTTTTTCAGCTTTTATGTATTCGTTAGGCTCAACGAATTTAGCTGAACTGAAAGTAAGCTGTAGACCATTAACTTCTACCGTATCTCCAATTTTATAAATCTTGCTTTCAGCTTTTTCCTTTTTATCTTTCTTTTCAGCCTGTTTAGGAGCATCGTTTTTACTCACTTCTTTAACTTCAGTTTCACCACAAGCAGCTAAACTAAAAGCAAGTGCACCTGTTAAAGCAATAGTACCCAATTTTTTATACATTCTTTTTCCTCCGATTATGTAAAATGTAAGATTTCCGAAACTATCATAACAGAAACAGTTACAACTTTTTTGTCATATTTTGTCGAGAAAAATAAAAAAAGACGCTATATCAGTAGCGTCTTTTCTCATTTCATTAATGTCCACCGTGTCCTTGACCACTTTCCTGAACAATTTCTAACCTCTCATCTAGTATTCCTTGTGTTTCAAATGAAATATCACTCGTACTTCCTAATAAGAAGCCATGATTATATGGTCCAAGTGTTGGATCATCTTTAAACTTCGGCTGAATAGTAGCAAGGAAGTCATACACTGGTTGTGAAGCTTTCCCTTCTTCTAACAAGACAACAGGTGCGTGTTTACCCATATGTGAAAAAGGTGCCCCAGCAACTGCTAAATCTGGTGTTTTGCTTGAAACAAATGATAAACCGTGACCAGATTTTGTGAATCCCCAGCCAAATTTTGTTTTTTCATCTTTAAACTTCGCAAATGCGATAGAATTTTCTGTTGGAGTCTCACCGCTAATACGCGTTACTTTCCCGTATTTGCTTAACTCTTTTTCTACTTCTTTTGAAACGATTTTTTCTGGTCCTAGTACATATATATTTGCTTTATCTTTTCTCATCTTTAATGCCTCTATTGTCGCTTCTGGCACTTTATTCTTTTCTGTATAGAGTAGTGGTTCCGGCATATGAGAAATCCAGTTTACAGCGGGGGTTGTATATAAACGTCCTTCTTCTGCAGACGAACCGATAATAACACTATTTGGGTAGCTTCCTGTTATATCGGCATACTCCTTATCAACATCTTTAGCAAATATAGCTGGGTTCGTTTCTTTTATTTGTTTTATTTTATAACCTTTTAATTGTTCAAGCGCGCTAGTACCTACATCCCCCATCACCATAATTTGTGTTCCATCTTTCGTTCCGATTGGATTTAATCGTTTTATTTCTTTTAACGTCATTTCTGGTATTTTTTCTTTTTCTATAAATAAAATCGGTCCGTTATTCGGATGATGAATAAGGTCTGCACTCGCAATACCTAATTGCCACTCGCTCACTGGTACTAAAATAACAGCACCTGGCTGGTTCTCTTTATGGGTTGCTGGCCATATCGTTTGCGAAGTTAACACTGCCATTTGCAGGGGATCATTTGTATTTAACCTCGTCACATTTTTTAAACTTGTCGTTAATAAATCATTCGATGCCCCTTCGTTCATTTCTTTTGGCGCCGTTACCTCCTGATTCATTTTCATTTCCTTTTGCTCTGTTTTTTTCTCTTTTGTAGATTCATGGTTTTTATGGTCTGTATTCGTTTGTCCGCATGCAGCAAGACCAACTGCTGTAATTATTGTTATCCCAAAAATTCGGGTCATTTTTTTCACTATACCGCCTCCGTATTAATCATTTTTGAGCCAATATGATTACCTAAAATGTAATTTCAACTCCACAATAACAAGCAATTCTGAAGAAATTATGCAGACACATCATAATCTGCACCATTTCTTCATGATTTTGCATTACACTTTAAGTAACGATTATAAATATGGAGGGCTCTCTATGATTGATATACTGCTCGTAGACGATGAACCGAGAATGCTTGAATTATTAACTCTTTATCTTACTCCAATTGGATATAACTGCGTATGTGCGAATTCAGGAGAAGAAGCTATTTTACATATAGAAAATCAAAACTTTAAATTTGTTTTACTCGATATTATGATGCCAAAGATGGACGGATGGGAAACGTGCAAAAAAATCCGATCTTTTAGTAACATTCCTATCATTATGGTTACAGCTCGTGATCAAACAGTAGATGTCGTTCAAGGATTAAAACTCGGAGCCGATGATTACGTAACGAAACCTTTCCATGAAGAAGAACTTTTCGCAAGAATTGAAGCCGTTTTAAGACGTACAAATGAACATAAACAAATCCAATATCACGGTATTGTATGGGATGAAACAAAACACTTCGTTTCTGTCCATAATGAAGAGCTCCTTCTCACACCAATTGAATTTTCTTTACTCGGATTATTTTTACGCCATGTGAACTACGTATTAAACCGTGATCAGCTCATCGAACGAATTTGGGGGTTAAACACAAATACAGAAGATCGCACAGTCGATTCACATATTCGCAATTTACGTGATAAATTGCGAAAAGCACATTTCCCTATTGATCATCATTTAAAAACTGTTTACGGAGTCGGATATCGATGGGTTGATACTCTAGATTAAGGAGCAAAGCAATGAAGCGAATTTCGATTCAGCTCGGATTTTATTTTTTGATTGTTACACTTTTAATCGAAAGTGTTCTATTTGTCTCGCTTTATTATAGCCTTGTCAACAATAGAGTAAATGAAGAAATGACAGCTTTATTAAAGCGCGGAAATAGTCACAGAGATGTCCTTGAAAAGTATTTTGATAAGCAAACAATCTCCCATGTTGCACTAATGGAATCCGAAGCCGAAACTACTGTTGTTATTACAAATGCAAATAAGGAGGTACTAGCTAAATCCAATGAAATAAATACTACTATAAAAAAGCATATTGAAAAGATGCAAACACGGACAGATCATGACGGAGCAATTATAGAGAATCATTGGAAAACATCTAATTATATATGTACAGTTAGCCCCATTGTAGTGGCTGGAAAAACGGAAGGCTACGTATATATGTTTCTCGGGACGGAATCAATCGAGGAAATGGTTAACGGGCTAACAAGACAATTCATTATTGCCGGAGTCATTACGTTTCTACTAACAGCCATCACCATCTTTCTATTATCACGTTTATTAACAAAACCATTGTTACACATGAAACATGCCACTGAAAAAATGAGTAAAGGCGATTTGTCCGTTTCGTTAACGACTACTCGAAATGATGAAATTGGTGAACTAGCATCATCTATCCAAACGCTCGCAAATGATTTACATTATATGAAAACAGAGCGAAGTGAATTTCTAGCAAGTGTTGCTCACGAATTACGAACACCGTTAACATACGTAAGAGGTTATGCTGACATTGCTTTAAAAGAAAGCACCTCTCCTGAGCAACGTTTGCGATATTTATCGATTATAAAAGATGAATCTGATTACATTACAAACTTAGTTCAAGATTTATTTTCACTTGCACAAATGGAACAACATAACTTTTCTATTCAAGTAAAGGAAGTGCATTTACACACCTTCCTTACTCGTATAGCTGAAAAAGTAAACGCCGTGTATAAAGAAAGATACATTAAAGTTTCTTTCTCTTGTTCTCCTACACTGCTAGTAAACTTAGATGAACAGCGATTTGAACAAGTTATAGTAAACATTTTAAATAACGCTTATAGACATTCAAAAGAACATTCTCATATAAACATTTCTATTACAGAAGAACATAAACGTATCTCCATTACAATTGAAGATGAAGGCGAAGGTATTCCACCTGAAGACCTCCCTCACATTTTCGATCGCTTTTACCGTGTCGATAAAGCAAGAACACGCGCTACAGGTGGAACTGGCTTAGGGCTCTCTATCGTGAAGGAGATCGTAGAACTACACGGCGGGACGATTACTGTCACGAGTGAAGTTGATCATGGATCTTGTTTTATAATTTCATTACCATCCATAAAAAAACACGACTATCATCAATAGTCGTGTTTCTTTATCCCGCATTAACGGGCAGTAAGACCCCTACATCAAAATTCAGCGGAAGCAAAGAAGTTAGGTGGGGGATCAACTGCCCGTAAAAGCCCGATTGGTTCAACTAATAATCAGTGGGAGATGAACAAAACCCCCACTGATTAAAGTTTCACTTTATCATTTTACTTTATAATATAAATTTACAAATTGCCCAAAACGTTTCGTATCCGTTAAAGTTAAATTAATTTCCGGGTTCTTGTCTTGAAATAACGGAACTCCAGAACCTAATATATGCGGTGTAATCGTAACGATATATTCATCAATTAGATTATTCTTAAAGAACTCTCTTAATAGACTTCCTCCACCGACCATCCATATTTTAGATCCTTCTTGTGCTTTTAACCTTTTTGTAAACTCCACTACATCTTCATTTACAAACTCTACATGTCCGTTCGTGCCTTTTTCTGAATTAGAAAACACATAACATTTTTTATCTAAATACGGGAATGTCTCTGTATGCTCTACTACATAATCGTACGTTCTCTTTCCCATTATTATTGTATCAATTGTTTCATACATTTCTGTATAATCGTTATCTCCCTCTCCTTCTGTTTCCATTAACCACTCTAAATCATCATCTTCTTTCGCAATATATCCATCTAAGCTCGCCGCTATAAATAAAACTATTTCACGTGACATATCTTTTCCTCCTTGCATCTCATCTTGATAACATATGATGTAAACAATATACTAACAATAAAACATGACAATTTATGTCATGTTAAAAAGAAAAGGTGATACATTTGTCAAAAGCTAAACGCTTATTAGATATTCTTATATTTGCTTCTGCGAAAAAAACATTTACAGCTCAAGAAATAGCTGATGAATTTAACATTTCCGTTCGTACGGTTCATAGATACATTTTAGATTTAAGTGATATGGGATTACCCATTTATGCTGAACAAGGTCGTAATGGAGGATATAAAGTATTAACAACTAGGGTCATTCCACCTATCTTATTTACGGAAGAAGAAGCGGTCTCCATCTTTTTTGCCTTTCAATCTTTAAGCTACTACAGAGACTTGCCTTTTAATACAGAAATCAATTCTGTCACTCATAAACTATATAGCTCTCTACAACATGAGGCGAAAGCGAAAGTTGATAAAATACGTTCTTATATCTCCTTTTGGAATCCGAAGAGAACAATTGAGACCCCACTTTTAAACAAAGTGTTAACAGCGGCTATTGAAAATAAAAATTTACACTTTCAATACGAATCTAAATCAGGGATAAAAACAAAACATGTTCATCCGATTGGTGTATATGCTCACGACGGGTTATGGTACTTACCGTCCTATGACTTCGGTAGAAAAAAAGTATTACTGTATCGCGTTGATCGTATTCTCTCAATATTATCAATGGAAGAAAATACAGATACATTCATGAATTTAGAAGAGTGGTTTGCCTCTAACTCTAACGTAGTACACAATCCTACTCAGTTACATGTTTTACTGACAACAGAAGGCGTACGCCAATGTAAAAGCGTTCCTTATCTTGAGGAATTCGTTGTAGTAAACGAAGATGGGACAGGATATATACATTCAACAATTGATAAAAGTGAGATTAACTTTATTACTCCTTTATTTTATAGACTTGGAAAAGATGCAAAAGTTTTAGAACCGAAAGAATTGATAGATGGTTTACGTATACGCGCAAAAGAAGTTTTACATATGTATGAAGACGAAAAAAGCTGCTAAATATAAGCAGCTTTTTTGTTCAGTTGTTACTATTGACGAATATCAAACCACCAACGATGTTTCGCATTCATATTTTCAGTGTCGCCAGTCCCTCTGTAATTAAAAACATCCAAAAAGATTGAATCTAGTTTATCTTCATCTACAAAATAACCGAAGTTAACTTTTACCGTTTCTCCTGGTCGGATATTGCCAATATTGTAGAAGCTTTTCCCATCTCCATGAGGCTCTAAATAATCAACTTCTCCCGTCATAATACGCGTTGCATCCATTCCCTCTTCTTTAGCGTATTTCCATGCATTCCCTTCAAATTTAAGCTGCTTTATGGATGGATGCATATAGATTTCTTCTGTCGCCTGTTTACCAATATTTCTCACTGTTGTTGTCAAGTAGACAAATTTAACATTAACTAATTGCGAATCTACTAATGTATCAATTGAATCTTTACCATTCCCTAATTTATATACATCCCGTCTGTACGATAGCAGTTTTCCCGTCTGATCTAAAGCCTTCTTCTTGCTTAATATCCCTAGGCCAAGTTCATTAAAGTTCTCTTGTTTAAAATCTTTAATCGAATCAAAAACTTCAACTTTTTCTATCACATATTCAATTTGGCTGTTATCCATAGATATCGTTACTGGAACCTTTTGCCCTATATGAAATAGTCGTTTGCTATCTTTTTTCAAAGGAATCACTTTAGGTTTTTTAGGTTCATCTGCTTGGCTAAAATACTTTTTATCATAATTTGATATATGTGATGCCTTTTCTTTTGACGTGGGCTCAAGTGAAATATTCCCTAAGACATCTATCATTTGTTCTTCATTTATATCTGATCCAATAAAACTTTCTAACATAATCCCTTCTTTCTCAAAAAAGAGAAAGACCTTCCTATCAAACATTACATTGTTGTTTCCAGTTTCTTTATGAACAATTACTGCTTTCTTGCCACCTATCTCTTTTTCTTCGTAGCTTTTTGAATATAAAGTTTGAAAGTCCGCATTTTCCCCTACTCTCCAAAGACTAAATGAAAAGCCTCCATTTGCGTCGTTATCTTTAAATGAATATTTCATAGCAGAGTCATCAATTGCTTCCATATTTTCTGGCAATTTACCAATCTTCAACTTATACCACTTATCACTCTTTTTCGAGTCCTTGTTTGTTACTGAAACATTTACTTCGTAATTTTGTTTTTGGACAATCATATTATAGACTTTCACTGCACCAAAAACGGTTGTCGGCATACCAATCAATAAGCAGGCAGCAGCGATTAACATACGATGTCTTTTACGCTTTTTCTGTGGTTGTCCATCTTTCAGCTTCATTTCCTCCATAAACAATTTCTTTTTGCGCGTATATGTATGTGAAAATTCATGTTGTTCTTCGGATTTATCAAAATCATCTAAAGCAATTTTTTCAGCAAGTTCATATATTTCTTTGGAGTTCTTTGAATTCGTCATGTTGTATACCTCCTATCATATTTTGGACTCGTTTTCGAGCGCGTTCAAACTGCTTGCGGACATTAGCCTCCGTAATCCCCATTACACTTGAAATTTCTTGATACGTTAAGTTATAGAAGACTTTGTACTTAAACACCTGTCTGTTAGATTCATTTAACTCGTTTAGCAATGTATCAATTTGAACCTCAGACATTTTACGTTTTTCCCACTCTTCAATATTTTCATCTACTGCTTCTATTGATTCTCTTTCATATTCTTCTAAAAATGTTTCATGTCGTTTATTTTTCCGGTAACTATCAATCGCCTTGTTTTTCGCGACCCTCAAAATATAGCGTTTAAGCTCTTCAGTGCTCAAGCTATGGAGCTTTTCCAAGTTCTTATAAAGAGTAATAAACGTCTCTTGAACCGCATCTTCAGCCTGTTGAATATTATTTAAAATAGAATAAGCTACATAATAAATTTTTTGTTCATACAACTCATATAGCTCTTCCATCTTTTCATAATCGTTGTTTGTAACTTTCATATAATTCCTCCTCTCACTCTATATAACGAATGAGCACTGTAACTTTGTGACACTGCAAAATCTTTTTATAGATAAAATTTAATAATAGAATAAGCAAAAGCCCAATTTCTCTATTGTAACTAAGAAATTGGGCTTTTTAATATTAGAATTTTCCTGACTGTATCTCTAAGAGAAATTCTTTTACACCTTTTCAATATGCAGTATTTGCTCTATCGCTTCTTTTAACAAATTCTTTGTCTCTTCAAAGTTATGATTCTTCTTTTCCTCCGGTTGCACCGTATAAAACTCAGCAAACGAACGCTCTTTATATCTTGGTACGACATGCATATGGTAATGTGTTAACTCGTTAAATACTCCACCATTTTGACAAACTGTAATTCCATCTGGTTTATATAATGCCTTAATCGCTTTTGCAATCAGCTTAGAAGCATCCATAATTGATCTTGCTACAACGTCATCTAATTCGTCTACTTCTACAACATGCTGCTTTGGCACAATTAAAGTATGTCCTGGGTAGAAAGGCGCATGATCTAAAAAGCAAGTTACATAATCATCTTCATATACTTTATATATTTTTTCCTCTTCGTTTGCTAATTTACAACCTAAACATTTCATAATACTTCCTCCTCTGTTAAAAACATAAAAGCGTGAGAGCTATACTCTCACGCTTTTATGTTTCACTTTATTAGTTCAATTGTTTCCGTAACTTTTATACTGTCTTTTACAGATTGAACAATCGTACAATTTTTCACTGCAAGCTGCAATGCTTTGTCCAACTGCTCTTCTGTAATGTTTTCCGCTTTAATTTTATAGTGCAAATGAACACTTTCAACTGGTTTGGATAAAGCTTCACTTCTACCAATTTCAGTTTCGATCGTAAACGTATCGTATGTAATACGTTTCTTTTCTAAAATTGTTCGAAAGACAATTGCACTACATCCTGCAATAGAAGAAACGAGTAATTGTAACGGTGAATACCCGTTTTCTTTTCCAATCGCTAATTGAGCGTACGATAAATCTGCCTTTATATCATCGTGTTTGATTGTTAGTTTCATTTGTTTTGTCCATCTCCACTTTCATCGGTTTCTGCTGTTTCTTACTCATATAATAATAATATATATAGCAGAAAATGATAAATGGAATACCGCAGTATAACGCCATTCTTTGTTCAGGAATAAACGCTAAACTAATAACAACGATGCTATTTGTAATTAAAGCTAAAATTGGAACAATCGGATATAGTGGTGTTCTATACTTTAAGTCCTCTAACTTTCCTCCGCCTTTTATATACTGACTTCTAAAGCGAAGTTGCGATAGAGCAATAATGATCCAACTTGAAACAGCCGATAAACCAGCTATCGATAATAAGTACATGTATACTGTATCTTCTGCAAGGAAACTTGTGAATAGGGATAATCCAGCTACCGCAATCGTTACGACTAGCGCTGTAATTGGAATACCACGTTTATTTACTTTCTTGAAAGAAGTTGGTGCCATTCCTTCATTTGCAAGTGACCATAGTATACGCGTCGCTGCATATAATCCAGAGTTCGCTACAGATAATAACGCAGTAATAATAACGAAGTTCATAATATCAGCTGCGTATGGAATACCAATTTTATCAAATACGACTACAAATGGGCTTTCAATTACGCCTGCTTCTTTCCAAGAAATTAATCCTACTAAAATCGTCATTGTTAAAATGAAGAATAACATAATGCGCCATACTGTATTACGGATCGCACGTGGAATTGTTTTTTCTGGATTTTTACTTTCTCCCGCTGCAATTCCGATTAACTCTGTTCCTTGGAACGAGAAGTTAACTGTAATCATTGTAAGTAATACGGCAGCTAGTCCATTCGGGAAAAGTCCACCATCGCTTACAAAGTTAGAGAAAAGAGGTGCTGCTTCTTTTCCGTCATATGATATAAATCCTAATAATGCACTACCACCAAGAACAACAAATGCAAGGATTGTAATTACTTTAATACTAGAAAACCAAAATTCTAATTCAGCGTAGCTTTTCGCTGAGATAGCATTTGACGCATATAGAATAACGCCGAATACAAGGCACCATACCCAAACATCAACATTTGGAAACCATCTTTTCATCATTAAACCGATTGACGTTAATTCTAGTCCTACTGTTACTGCCCAGCCAAGCCAGTATAGCCAGCCGATCATAAAGCCCGTTCCTGGTCCAATAAACTTCGTTGCATACTTTTGGAAAGAACCTGAAACTGGCATTGCTACCGTTAACTCTCCAAGACAAAGCATTGTTAAATACATAATAAATCCGCCTACTAAATATGAAAGGATGGCCCCCCCTGGTCCAGCCTGATTAATAGTGTAACCTGAACCTAAGAAAAAACCAGTTCCGATTACACCACCAAGTGCGATCATAAATAAATGTCTACTCTTCATCGTACGATGTAATTTCTCATTCGTTGGTTGCTGCATCTAAATCCTCCCCCTACCATACCCCTATGTCTTGTTAAAATTTTCTGATAATAAAAATATACACGAAAGCGATTACATTTTCTATATAAAATTAAAACTTTTCTGATAAAATAATATAAAAAATCTAATTATTGCAAGATTTAGATTCTATTTAGAGGAAAATAAGGATAAACAAGGAAAAAACTCTTACATATATTGTAAGAGTCAACGAAGTTCTAACCTTCTCGATAAAATTGATAAACTATAATTTACGATAAAATACATACAAGCTACTACTATAAACGTTGGAATCATATAATTTACATTCTGCCCGCTAATAATTTGAGCATTATGCATAAGCTCTGGGAGTGATATAACAACCGCTAGCGACGTATCCTTCAGCAATGAAATAAACTGACTGACAAGCGGCGGGACCATTCTCCTTAATGCTTGTGGCAAAATAATATGCCAAAGCGCTTGCACATACGTTAATCCTGAAGATCTTGCGGCCTCAATCTGTCCTTTTTCAATAGATAACAGACCACTTCGAACAATTTCAGATATCATTGCTGCCTCAAATATTGTTAAAGCAACAATTGCAGCTGTTATAATTTCTAATTTCAAGCCTGCTTCTGGAAGTGCAAAATACGTGAAAAATATAATTAACAGTAGTGGTAAGTTTCGAATCACTTCAACTACAACTCCTAATACTTGTGAGACGACAGGTATTTTCGTGTAGCGCAATATACCGATTACACTTCCAATAATAAAACTAAGTACAATTGCTACGAGCGCTACCTCTAATGTTATAAGTAATCCTTTTAATAAAAATAGAATATGATCTCCTGTAATTGCTCCCTTAAAATCCATTTACACCGCCTCCTTTGCCAAGCGTTTTTCTAAATAACGCACTAGCATACTGAGCGGAATTGTTAATATTAAATAAAACATCCCGACAAATATATAGACATCAAACGTAACAAACGTCTTCGTTGAAATTAAATCTCCTTGATACATCAAATCCGTACCAGCGATAATTCCGAGTATGGAAGAGTTTTTTACTAAATTGAGAAATTGATTTCCTAAAGGAGGGATTACGATTTTCATCGCTTGAGGTAAAACGACATGGTACATTGCTTGCGTATAAGTCAATCCTGAGGAACGTGCTGCTTCCATCTGACCTTTCGCAACTGATAGAATACCAGCGCGAATAACTTCCGCAATAAACGCTGCCGTATATACCGTAAGCGTAACTGTTCCTGCTACAAAACCATTTAAAGTAATTCCTATTACAGGTAAAGCGAAATAAAATATAAATGCAATTAATACGAGTGGAATATTTCTTACAAACTCTACAAAAGCTGATCCTACCCAATTTAAAATACGAATCGGTGCAATACGCATTACCGCCAAAATTACTCCTAAAATAAAGCTTCCTATTAATGCAATTACACTAGACATAACTGTATACTTAAAGCCTTCTAAATACATATCAATGTTATTCGTTAGTATAGAAAAATCAGGCACATATTCTCCCCTCTTTCTTTACAAGAAGAGGATGAGCATCCCTCATCCTCTCACTCTTATTATTTATTCCAATTAAGTGTCACTTTATTTTTCTTGTTTTTGACCAATCCATTTCTCATACAATTTATCGTATTCTCCATTCGCTTTCATATCTTTTAGCAAGCTATTAATCTCTTTCATTAAATCATCTGCACCTTTTTGCACTGCAATTCCGTACGGTTCATCCGTGAAAATTTTCCCTACAACTTCATAATTTGAATCTTGTTTTGCCATACCGTAAAGAATTGCATTATCTGTCGTTAAAACATCACCTTTTCCTGCTTTTAACGCCGTAAATGCCTCACTGTAATTTTCAAATTCTAATACAGTCGCTTCTGGTGACTTTTGACGAATGTTATTTGTAGATGTTGAGCCTTTTACAGCTAATACTTTCACACCTTGTTTTATATCATCAATACTCTTAATATTGCTTCCTTTTTTCACAAGTAACGATTGCCCTGCTTTAAAATATACATCTGAAAAATCAACTTCTTTTTTACGTTCTTCCGTAATTGTCATTGTTGCGATAATTGCATCAATGTCACCGTTTTTCAGTAGTGGAATACGCGTTTTAGACGTTACTTCTTTTAATTCTAGTTTCTTTTCATCTCCAAGGATTTTTTTCGCAAGCGCCTTTGCGATATCAACATCAAATCCTTCTACCTGCCCTGTTGAAGGATTTTTCAAGCCAAATAAGTTCGTATCATTCTTCACTCCAACTACTAGTTTCCCGCGCTTCTTAATTTGTTCAACAGCCCCGCCTTGCTTCGTATTCGTTTCTTTCGCCTCATCTTTTTTACTTCCGCACCCAGCAACGACAAGTACGAATAAACATGAAAATACGATTAACGTAAACAACTTTTTCATTTTAAGCATGAAATTCCTCCTTTAATGATTTAACACTCTTCTTAAAAATAGACGCGCTCTTTCTTGTTCAGGACTTGCAAAGAATTGCACTGGTGTTGTATCCTCAATGATTTGGCCATCATCCATAAATAAAATTCGATCTGCTACTTCTCTTGCAAATCCCATCTCATGCGTGACGACGACCATCGTCATCCCTTCTTTAGCTAGCGTTTTCATAACATCAAGTACTTCCCCGATCATCTCCGGATCAAGAGCAGACGTAGGCTCATCGAACAGCATAATTTCCGGTTGCATCGCAAGTCCTCTAGCAATTGCTACCCTTTGCTGTTGTCCTCCGGATAGTTGATGCGGATATACATTAGCCTTCTCCGGGATTCCTACTTTCTCTAAATAAAACATTGCTGTTTTTTCTGCTTCTTCTTTGGAAACTTTATTTACTTTAATAGGTGCTAGTGTAATATTTTGAAGAACCGTTTTATGCGGGTATAAATAAAAATGCTGAAAAACCATCCCGATATTTCGGCGTAATTCATTCATATCTGTTTTTGCATTGTGTACCTCCGTATTTTGTACGATTAATTCTCCGTCGGTAATTGTCTCTAGCTGATTTATACACCGAAGCAACGTGCTTTTTCCTGATCCTGAAGGACCAACTACTACTACCACTTCGCCTTTTTTCACTTGCACATTAATATTTTTCAAAACTTGAAAGTTGCCATAATATTTATTTACGTTACGAAACTCTATCAACATACTCACCCCTTCCCCTAACAAAGCATGTACATTCTTTTTATATTCAAAAACAGTCCCAAAAATAACTTTTAGCTTCAATTTGTCCATAAAAAAAAGCAAAGAGTTTCCCCTTTGCTTCTTCATTTCTATTCTGTTAAGATACTTCTTCTTTCTTATCTTTCCCGTACTCATGCTCCCAGAAATCAGCATTTTTAATTCCTAATTCCTGCGGATCAAATACTGGATCTTTCCCTTCTTTTTTCTGCTTTTCATAGTCTTTTAATGCGATCAATGCTGGTTTTTGTAGTAGTAAAATCGCGATAATGTTAACCCATGCCATAATCCCTACACCAATGTCACCTAAAGCCCATGCTGTTGCAGCTGTTTTTACACAACCATAGAATACGACTCCTAAGAATACAAATTTTAGTACGATGGACATCCAAGGACGGTCTTTATCACGATTTAAGTATGCAATATTCGTTTCTGCAATGTAGTAATACGCCATAATTGTTGTAAACGCGAAGAATAGTAAAGAGATTGCAACGAAACCATTTCCAAATCCAGGAAAAACAGATTCTACTGCTGCCTGTGTATAACCAGGACCCGGCTGTGCACCATTTAATTTATTGACAATAAAGTTTTTTCCGCTTGCATCAAATACGTTATACATGCCTGTAATAATCATCATAAATGCTGTTGCTGAACAGACGAATAATGTATCAATGTAAACGGAAAATGCTTGTACTAACCCTTGTTTAGCTGGATGTGATACTTCAGCAGCTGCCGCCGCATGGGCCCCAGTTCCTTGTCCTGCTTCATTGGAATAAATACCACGTTTTACTCCCCAAGAGATTGCTAAACCAATAATTCCACCAAAAGCTGCTTCTAATGCAAATGCACTTTTTAAAATTAACATGAAAGCATCTGGTAATTTTTCAATATTCATAGCAACAATGACGCAAGCTACTAAAATATAACCAAGCGCCATAAATGGCACTACAACTTGCGCTACGTTAACAATTCGCTTAACTCCACCAAAAATAATAAGCGCTAATGCCGCTACTAATACCGCTCCAGATACAGAAGTATTAATACCGAAAGCTGTTTCCAAACTTACAGCAATACTATTTGCCTGAACACCCGGTAACAGCATCCCCGTTGCAAGAATTGTTGCTGCAACGAATACTAATGCATACCATTTAACCCCTAACCCTTTTTCAATGTAATAAGCTGGACCACCACGGAATTGGCCTTGATGCTTCGTCTTATATATTTGTGCAAGTGTCGATTCTACATAAGCAGAACCTGCTCCTAGAAAAGCTACCACCCACATCCAAAAGACAGCTCCTGGACCACCAAATGCAACAGCCGTTGCAACACCCGCAATATTTCCTGTTCCAACGCGCCCTGATAAAGAAAGTGCTAACGCCTGGAACGAAGAAACACCAGCATCCGATTTTTCTCCT
This sequence comes from Bacillus sp. AF62, assembly GCF_050312695.1. Taxonomy (NCBI): domain Bacteria; kingdom Bacillati; phylum Bacillota; class Bacilli; order Caryophanales; family Bacillaceae; genus Bacillus; species Bacillus sp. AF62. The sequence continues at coordinate 40,700 of NZ_JBNPJZ010000021.1, forward strand.
TGAAATGTAAGCTTCACCATTTCTCCTACATGCCTTACTTGTAAAAACCTCGTTCGAATGGAAAAATATAAACCTGCTCCTAAACATAAATAAACAAGTGCTGGACTCCAAACAATATTATTGATCCAACTTACGATAGCTTCCAACATTCCCCCTCCTCTTTTTATAAAGAATATTCAGAATATATATAAAATTATAAGTGTATACCGAATCTAGGACAATATTATTTTAATAAAGTAAACATATTTTTGTATAAAAAAACAAAGTATATATTTGTTTTATATACTTTGTTTTGAACTAAATGTATTATATATTCACAATTGCTTCTTTTTTGATAATTCTTCCGTATAGCTCTTCCGATAATTTCAAGAAATTATCAGGCATATCTTTCCCTTTAAACTTCTTTTGAAGCGTTCCATATAAACCTATATCACGTAAGCGTAAAAATAGTGGTAACGATTCATACCAACTATCCGCCAGCCTGTGCTCATATTCGTATCCTTTTCTTAACACTTGTAACTGTTTACGAGCGAATGTCGTCTTCTCCTCCACTGTCCACGGTGTAAAAAGGACCGAGTAATAAAGAACCATTGCCAAATCATGAATGAAGTAATTATAGGCCGCATCATCAAAATCAAAGATTGTAAGCTCTTTCCCATCATAATGGAAATTACCTGGATGAATATCGCCATGCATAAGGCCGAATGTTGCTCTTCCAATTGGAAGAGTCTTTATTTCCCCCATTAATACAGCAGCAACCTCTTTCACTTTCTCATCTTCTAATTCATTAACAATTCCACTTTCGTCTTCTTCCCACGTATCACGGTAGTCTGTTTTAGGATAATCCATTGTAAGGCGATGCAGTTGTCCAATCGCTTTTCCCCACGCTTCAAAATAAGCATTTCCCCAATAAGGCGATTCTTCTCCTTTTACTTGCTCACCTTTTGCATATGTAAATAAGGAAGCGAAAAAGAAAGTCCCATCCTCTGCTCTAATCTCTTCTACAAGATTTTGAGACTTTGAATGAAGAGGCCCTGCTACCTTTGCCCCATTCTCCGCAACATATCGTAAAAAATCTAGTTCAGCCTCTACCTCTTGTTTAGAGCGATGAGAAGAATGTGTTAAACGTAATACGTAATCTTCATCATTATCACCCTTCGCCTTAAAAATATAATTCTCAAAATCCCCAAGTGGCTTTTCTTCTACTGTTACATGAAACAAACCCGCTGCTCTTTTTAAAATCTCTTTCGTAAAAACACGTTCTACAGCTATTTCCATATATATCCCTCCTATATATCTTCTTAATTCGACACAAATGTGAGAAGTACTGCTATGAAATTGAATAATGCATGGGCAATCATAGCCGATAAAATAGAATTTGTTTTCTCATATAACCAAGCAAATACTACTCCACTTAAAAAGTTCACCGGTAATGTGTTATATGTTGGAATATGGACAACGGTAAATATTATGGAACTTATAAACATACCGCCCCACATGCCATATCGATCACGAAAAAATGTATAAAAAACACCTCGATATAAAATCTCTTCATAGATTGGTGATATAATTGCTGCTCCAATTACCGCGATACAGAATGAATAGATTGATTTATCATTTTGGACCGTCTCCGTCTTACTGTTCTCAAAAGAAATACCCATTTTCTCCATTATCACTAATACAGCAATACTAGCTACAATTAAGAAAATAACCGCTCCAACTGTCCATAAGAGATTTTTCCATGAAAGCTTCTGAATTCCAATATCTTTCCACGAGAGTTTATACCTTTTTATACAAAAAAGATAAACTACAGTAGTAAATATCACTGCCATTATAAATCCCATTAATACCCCAGCATATAATGAGTTACCTATTATTTTTAAAGCATAGTCATAAAAAAGAGATTCAACAGTTACTGGAACAATAATAAATACAAACACAAATAAATATAAAACTTCTTTCCATCCCCACATATGCCTCAAAGTCATTTATATCATCCCCTATATCCTATTTTCTATAGTATAAAAGATGACGTAACGTAACTTTCAAGCTGCTTTTTCAAAAATAATCCAAGCATAAATTTCTCACAAAAAGCAAAAATTAACAGAAGTAACTTTATACTAAAAGAGGTGGAAATTATGACAGAGCAAAAAGAACAGCAAGAGAGTAAAAAACAAAAGCATATGTTTCCATCACTCCCTGAGAACATTAATTACATTGAAAATAAACTTTCTCATTCTGATGATATAAAAAAATTAGATCTCCCTTTTCAAAACGGAAAAGGAATAATCATATATATCGAATCTTTAGCAGACCCAAATCTAATTCATCAATTAGCTCTTGAGCCATTATTAACGCGATCGGATTTATCTTTAGATAAAGCTTTTTCTACATTAAATATGAAAAAAGAAACGAATTTAAATTATGGTGTGCAGCTTTTATTACAAGGTAAATCTTTATATTTTCATGAACATGTCGAAAGCTTTTGCATTTTTGAAACGGCTCTATCTTTAAAAAGAGATATAACAGAGCCTGATAATGAAGGTATTGTACGTGGACCGCATACTGGTTTTGTAGAAGATTTAGCAACGAATTTAGCCTCTATTCGTAAACTCATTAAGAGTCCAAATGTAGTTGTTAAATATTTTACACTCGGTGAAGAAATGCACACGAAAGTAGCTATTGCTTATATGCAAAACATAGCTAATGACGATTTAGTTACAGAAGTAAAAAGAAGGTTGCAAACGATTAAAACAGATGCACTTATGCCTCCAGGATATATACAAGAATTTATAGAGGATACGTCTTTCTCACCATTTCCACAGCAATTAAATACAGAGCGTCCAGATAGAGTCGCAGCAAATTTAATGGAAGGACGAGTTGCTATTTTATCTGACGGAGATCCAACAGCTCTTATCGTTCCTGTTACGTTATTCGCTTTCTATCAATCACCAGATGACTATAATAACCGCTGGATTGTTGGTTCTTTCGTCCGAATGATTCGCCTAGTGAGCTTTTTAATTGCATTTCTCCTACCAGCTATATATATCGCAACCGTCGCTTTTCATCCTGATGTGTTGCCACTCGAGCTCGTTTATACAATTAAGGCTTCATTAGAAAAAGTACCTCTCCCTCCCATTTTTGAGGCTCTCTTAATGGAATTGATTTTCGAATTATTAGGGGAAGCTGGTATTCGCTTGCCAAGCCGAGTTGGACAAACAATCGGTATTGTAGGTGGTTTAGTAATTGGTGATGCGATTGTAAAAGCCGGACTCGTTTCTTACACAATGATTATCGTTGTAGCTTTAACTGCAATCTCATCTTTTCTCGTTCCATCAAATGATATGAGTTCAGCAGTTCGAATTCTTCGTTTTCCGTTAATGCTTCTTGCTGCCATATTCGGATATGTAGGAATATCATTCGGTCTAATTATAACTTTCGTTCACTTATGTCAGCTTCATTCGTTTCATACACCATATCTTTCTCCTGTTGCCCCGATGCGGATCAAAGATATGAAAGATTCTTTTGTAAGACTTCCAATTTAGTCATTTTGGGAACGACCACATGATCCAAAACCGAAAAAAATGCAACGACAACATGTAACGAGAGAGGATGAGGACGGTGACAAACACGCAAAGTAAAATTTCACTTGTTCAATTTACCTTTTTCGTTATTCAGTGCCAAATCGGAGTTGGTATACTTTCTTTACCAAACCGTCTTCACCCGATAGCGAAAGGTGGCGGATGGATTTCTGCTCTCATCGCTGGGCTTGCGATTCAGCTTATTATTTTACTTATGTGGCTTTTCTTAAAACGATTTCCTGATGCAGATATGTACGAAAGTGTTTGTATGCTATTTGGTAATAAGTTTGGAAAACTATTAGGTTTTGCTTATGTTTTTTATTTTACTCTTATCGGTATGACAGTTATGTTAAATGCTTGTAATGTCATTAAAGTTTGGATATTACAAGCTACTCCTTGGTCTGCCATTCTCATGCTATTTACAATAGCTTGTTGTTATGTAGCTTATAACACTTTTAAAGTCATCGTACGATTTTATGTCATGGCCTCTATCCTCATTATTCCAATGGCCCTTTTAATTGCCCTAGGGCTTTCCCGAGCTGATTTTTCTTATATTTTTCCCATTACAGAAGCCGGCTGGTGGAATATAATTCAAGCATCCAAGGAAACAATTACAGCCATGTATGGTTTTGAAATTATTCTTATCGCTTTTCCAAAAGTAAATGGCAGTTCTGTCGCAAAACTGAAGGCCATTTCTATCGCTAATGGATTTGTAACACTTTTTTATACTTTTACTGTTTGGATTTGCTTTATCGTATTTAGTCCAAAACAAATTGAGCTTATTCCAGAACCAGTTGCTTACTTATTACGTTCCTTACATATTGGGATTATAGACCGGACTGATTTACTATTCATTCCCATATGGATGATAACAGTTGCAGCTTCTATCGCTAGTTATTATTGCGCTGCTTCAATCGGAGTGGGACATATATTCAATCTTGCTAATCATAAAAAAGCTGTTCCAATCATTGGTATTATTGCTTTTAGTGTAGCCTTATTTATAGATACACCTGAAGAATTAAAAGTAATCTCAACTTTCACTGATAAGTTCACGTATATTTTTATTGTTGTCCTCCCTCTTTTATTTCTACTTTATTCTGTGATACGAAATAAGAAAGGAGAACAGTATGTTCACAAGAAAAGTTAAATTACTTTCTATATTATGTGCTAGTTCCCTCCTTTCTGGCTGTTGGGATCAAGAACCATTAAGGGAAGCAAGGTTAGCTTATAGTATTGGATCTGATATTACGGAAGAGAATAAACTCCAGCAAACAATCGAGCTCGTAAAAAGTTCAAGCGGAGAGCAATCTTCATTCGAAAATGAAATACATTCAGCAACGGGGCATAACATAAGGGATACAAGCGATGCCCTAAAAAAAAATGTTACTGGGAATATTCGCTATTTTAAATATGGCGTTCAATTACTAGGAACCAAAATCCTAAAAAAAGGTATATTACCTTATTTAGATGTCAGCTTTCGGGACCCAACAAACCCAACTGCTTTAGTAAAACTTATTGCAGTAGATGGTGAAACATCGGAGATACTAGAAAAAAAGAAAGTAGGAAATTTACTAATTGGAGATTTTCTAAAGAAAAAAGTGAAAAGCTTAGAAGATATGAGTGTATTTCCAAAAGAAACTTTAGAAACAGCTGCTACAAAAATGTTAGATCCCGGTAAAGACTTTACCCTCCCTTCTATAAAAATAAAAGGAAAAGAAGTAATTACAAACGGTCTAGCTTTATTTAACAATGATAAATTAACTGGGCATTTACCTTTGAAACAATCTGTTTTATTCGTATTATTAACCGGAAAAATGGGAACAAGTGCCCGTATAACCCAAAAGCTTACTAGCGGTGAATCAGAGAAAACATCTGATTATTTAACAATGGAAATTAGCAATCGAAAGTTAAAACGAGACTTAAAAATAACAACAGATAAAAAAGGAAATGTTTATGCTCACATTAAGCTCCAACTAAAAGTTATAGCGCTTGAAGCTCCGAGAGATAATCTTTACAAAATGGATGAAAGAAAAAAACTAAATAAAGAATTGTCTAAACAACTTACGAAAGAAGCTAAAAAGATAACGAAAAAGTTACAAAAAGCAAACTGTGATGCTTTCGGTATCGGCAGACACCTTATCGCCTATCACCCTGACTTATGGAAGAAGAAAAATTGGAATAAAGATTATGCAAAAGTAAAATTCAAACCTGAGGTAGAGGTAAACATTTTGTACAGTGGTGTCCTAAAATAAAAGGTTGTATGCCCATGCGGCATACAACCTTTTATTTCGTATATCGATACACAATTGATTCATATGGTCTTAAGTTAAGTTTTGCAATATCCTTGCTGGCATCTTTATAATTCGACAGTAGTACTTCTTGTTTCATTCCATCTAATTGAACGTGCGCTGGTATAGAGTAAGTTATTTCTTCTTCATAGAAGTTATTTATAACAAGTAGTACTTCACTTTCTGTAGTACGAGTATATGCCCAAATTTTAGGATCATTTTTATCCAAAATAGCATATTCTCCTTCAGTAATTACATCATACGTTTTTCTAAGTTCTATTAACTTTTTATAATGATAAAATACGGACTCTTTATCTTCTAATGCCTTCTCTACGTTTATTTCTTTAAAGTTTTCAGCCGCTGAAATCCAAGGTGTACTTGTTGTAAAACCACTGTTCATCTCTTCATTCCACTGCATTGGAGTGCGCGAATTGTCACGAGATTTTTGCTTTAAAATCCCTATAATCTCTTCTTTTGATAGCCCTTCTTTTAGCTTTATATCGTATATATTTAACGATTCCACATCACGATATTGCTCGATGGACTCAAATTTAGGATTCGTCATACCGATTTCTTCCCCTTGATAAATATAAGGCGTTCCTTGCAGCATGTGCATGGCTGTCGCTAACATTTTTGCAGATTCGTTTCGGTACTTTCCATCATCACCAAAGCGTGACACGATGCGAGGCTGGTCATGATTACACCAAAATAACGCATTCCATCCTCCGCCTTTTTGCATTTCAATTTGCCAGTTAGACATAATCTCTTTTAATTTAATAAAATCAAACTCTGCTTTCGTCCACTTATCACCATTCGGATAATCTACTTTTAAATGATGGAAACTAAACGTCATGCTTAATTCATTACGCTCAGGATTAGAATATTTAATACAATTATCAATTGTCGTAGATGACATTTCTCCAACTGTAATTACATCTTTTCCTTCAAAAACATTTCGGTTCATCTCTTGTAAATATTCATGAACACGCGGACCATCTGTATAATACTTGCGTCCATCACTTGTCGCAGTACTACCTTCATCGTTTAAGAAGCATTGGTCTTTTGAAATTAAGTTAATGACATCTAATCGGAATCCTGTTACTCCTTTATCCAGCCAAAAACGCATCATATCATATACTTCTTCACGAAGTTTTTCATTTTCCCAATTTAAATCAGCTTGTGTTTCATCAAATAAATGTAAATAATATTGCTCCGTCTTCTCATCATATTTCCAAGCAGATCCACCAAACTTAGATTGCCAATTATTTTTTTCATCACGCCAAATATAGTAATTACGATATGGACTATTTTGATCTTCCTTCGCTTCTTTAAACCACTTATGTTCAGTCGAACTATGATTTACAACAATATCAAGCATAATCTCAATGTTACGTACTTTCGCTTCCTCTAAAAGTTCTTCAAACTCTTCCATCGTTCCGTAAGATGGATCAATGCTGTAGTAATCACTTACATCATATCCATTATCATTTTGTGGTGATTGGTATATAGGTGTTAACCATATATAATCCACTCCGAGTTCTTTTAAATAATCTAGTTTCTCTGTAACCCCTTTTATATCACCGGTTTCTCTATTGTAATAACTATTAAAGCTCTTCGGATAAATTTGATAGACTACACTTTTATGCCAATCCTTCATGTTTAACTTCCTCCTACTTCTGTTTGACTCTTTTTGCAAATAACCATGTTAAAGTAAATGGGATTACAACTGCAATAATCATTCCGACAATAAACATTGGAATCGATTTCGGAATGATAGAAATAAATGCTGGTAATCCGCCAATTCCGATAGCAGGTGCTAATACACCATTTAACGTAATAAATATAGCTGCAATAGCCGATCCAATAATCGCTGCATAGAACGGGAACTTATTTCGTAAATTCACACCAAACATCGCTGGTTCTGTAATACCGAAGTATGCTGAAATGGCTGATGTCGATGCCATACTTTTATCATTTTGATTTTTAGAAATCCAGAACATCGCAAGTGCCGCACTACCTTGCGCAATGTTAGAAAGAGCGATCATCGGCCAAATAAATGTACCTCCATGCTGTGCAATCAATTGTAAATCAATTGCAATAAACATATGATGCATACCTGTAATTACGAGCGGTGCATATAATGCTCCAAATAATACTGCTCCAACTACTGGTACTGTTTCATATACACCTACTAATCCTACTGTTAATAAATCTCCGATATGACGTGTAACCGGACCGATAATTCCTAATGCTAACACACCTGTCACAACGATTGTTGTAATTGGTACAACTAATAATTGAATTGCATTTGGTACATGTTTCTTTAAGAAAATTTCCACTTTACTTAATACAAATGCTGCTACTAAAACAGGTAAAATTTGTCCTTGATATCCTACCTTCTCAATTTGGAACAGTCCTAAAATATTGAAGTACTCAATCTTTTGACCCTCTAAACCAGTCGCTGCTTTTCCATAGTCCCAAGCGTTTAATAAGGCCGGGTGCACAAGCATTAATCCCATAACAATCCCTAGTATTGGACTACCACCAAAACGCTTCGTTGCTGACCACCCGACAAGTGCTGGTAAGAATACGAATGCTGTATTGGCCATCATATTAATTAAATCCCAAAGCCCGCCTAAGTTCGGATAAACATCTAATAAATTTTTCCCATCAAAAAATAAGTCCTTTGCCCCTAATAGATTGTTAATACCCATTAGTAAACCAGCTGTTACGATTGCTGGTAATATCGGCATAAATACATCCGAAAATATTTTTACAAACTTTTGAGCTGGATTTAACTTCTGATTTCCAGAGTCTTTTACGTCAGCTACAGTCGATTCTTTCATACCTGCAAGCGTTATCAATTCAGCGTAAACACGATCTACATCCCCTGGACCAATTACAACTTGAAATATACCAGCGTTATGAAACGCTCCTTTCACTAATGAAACAGACTGTAATTTATCATTATCTATTTTACTTTCATCTTTTAAAGCGATACGGAGCCTCGTCACACAATGTGCAGCTTGTTCAATATTTTCTTTCCCACCAATATACTGCAACACTTCCTCTGCTGTTTTACGATAGTCTTTCCCCATATTCCCGTCCCTCTTTTCTGTTTTTGATACCGTTTACAATTACATATTAACTCGTATATATAAGTTAGTCAACACTCGTATATACGAGTTTGTGTTTTTTTTATAAAAAAAGAGATGAAACAATATTTTGTTCCACCTCTTTACTTCCTGCGTGCCACATCCGAAAAGTGAAAAATATCTAAACGGTGGCGTGATTCTGTATATTCAAACTGACTTCCATCATACAAATGTGTAAAGTTTTTCACAACGACAACATAGTCTGTTCCATTTAAATCTAAATACTTTCTGTCATCCTCTGTACATGGCTGTACTTCTATTACCCTCTGCGAATAACTAATATGTAGCCCAAGCTCTTTCTCGATGTATTTATAAATCGATGCAGTTGCAATTTCTTTCGTTAATCCTGGAATAAACTCAGATACAAAATGATTTATATCTAAAATTACTTTTTCTCCATCAATATTTCGTACACGTTTAATATGGTCAATCTCTGTTTTTTCTTTTACATTTAATAATTTCGCAATTTCTTTTGTGGCTTTTTCTTTGTCCATTTCCACAACTTCCGTAATACAATGACGTCCTAAACGTTCATTTTCTTCTTGGAAACTTACAATACCGCCAAAATTAAATTCAATATTTTTTCGCTTTAAAACAAAAACACCTTTTCCATGAATTTTTTGCACATATCCACGCTCTTGCAGTAAATCTACAGCTTTTCTTACCGTGCCTCGGCTTGCCTCATACTGCTTCATTAATTCTGTTTCTGATGGGATTTTGCATCCCTCTTTTAATTGTTTATTATCAATAGATTTACTGATTTCTGTATAAATTTGTTCATACTTACTCATCATCTACAATAGCCCCTTGTCACCTTCTAATTCTATATGTATTATAACATGCTTCACTCTTCTGCCAATCTCTCACTTATTTTCCAGTACAAGAAAAATATAGGTAAATATTTAATCTTTAAAACGTATTTTTATAAAAATTTTTATATTTTTCTTTTCATTCAAAAAAACATGTAGTATACTAACTTCAAAATCAGAGGAGAAAGGGAGCAAAGAACTATGCTTACTTATACAACAACTGTAGTTACATTTGCACAAAAACATCATCATCATACGTAACCCTTGAAACCTAGCGGAAAAATTACGCGTAGGTACAAGGGTTATTCCCGTTGTACCTACGCTTTGGCGAAAGAGCCATGTAGGTATTTTTTTATCTACATGGCTCTTTTTTTATTGTCAAAAAGCTAGTAAAAAATGATGTTTAAGCAAAACTTACTACAAAGGAGTTAACAAAAATGGAAACGAAAAAATGGGGATTATGGGTTTTAACAGCATTTGTTATCGGGAATATGGTTGGCGGTGGCGTATTTATGCTACCAGCAAATTTAGCACAAGTATCAGGGCCAATGGGTTCTACACTCGCATGGAGTATTACAGGCCTTGGCGTATTTATGATTGCACTTGTATTTGGAAATTTAGCGATTCGGAAACCAGAATTAAAAGCTGGACCACAAAGCTATGCTCAAGCGATGTTTCCTTCAAAAAAAGCTGGTAAAGTTGCAGGATATAGTATGGCATGGGGATATTGGGCTGCTAACTGGGCTGCAACAGCATCTGTTATTATTTCCTTTGCTGGATATTTATCAACATTCTTTCCAGTTTTACAAAGTAAGCAAATTCTTTTTTCAATAAATGGATTTTCACTGGAACTCGGAAAAGGGTTAACTTTCCTCGTATGTAGCCTTATGCTGTGGGGAATTCAATATATTCTTTCTCAAAATATTGATCGAGCTGGAAACATGAATCTACTTGCTACCATTGCAAAAATTATCGGATTTACAATGTTTATTGTAATTACATTATTCATTTTCAACGCCTCTAATTTCGGAGATGGTCAAACCTTTATGAATGAAGCAGGACAATCAATCTCATTAGGTGGACAAATCAATTCAGCTGCTATTGCAACACTCTGGGCATTTATCGGTATTGAATCAGCAGTTATGCTTTCTAATCGTGCAAAATCACAGCGCGATGTAAAAAAAGCTACGATTTTCGGATTAATTATCGCTCTTCTTATTTACATGTCAATTACCTTACTTACAATGGGAGCTCTTCCGCAAGATGCTTTAAAAGAGTCTCAAAAACCTTTAGTAGACGCATTAAATTTAGCAATTGGAAATAAAGGTGCATATATAATGGCTTTACTCGCTCTTATATCTTTATTTGGATCTACAGTTGGCTGGATTGTTGTTAGTTCAGAAGTACCTTACCAGGCAGCAAAGAATGGACTTTTCCCTAAGTTTTTCGGGAAAACAAATAAAAAAGGTAGTCCTTCAAAATCATTATTAATTACAAATGTAATGACGCAAATCTTCTTATTTTCAACGATTTCTGGTACTGTTTCAGAAGCGTATAGTTTCGCTATCGTCGTAGCAACATTAGCCTATTTAATTCCATACCTTGTTTCTACTCTGTACCAATTCAAACTGGTTATTACAGGAGAAACGTATGATATAATGCCTGGTTCTCGAATAAAGGACGGGATCATCACTACATTAGCATTTGTATACTCAATTTGGGTTATCAAAACAGGAACTGCTGACTTAAAAACGTTCTTCTTAGGAATTGGATTGTTCGTATTAGGTCTTATTCTTTATCCTGTACTAATGAAAGACTCACAAAAAACGGATTAAATAAAGAGAAGCTGCTGGCTTCTCTTTTTTATTAAAAATCTGTAATTAACTTTTCTTTTAGCTCTCCTACAGATAAAGGTTTCGCATAATAAAATCCCTGTACATAATCACAGCTCATTGATTGTAACAAACTCTCTTGCTCTACTGTTTCTACCCCTTCAGCAACTACTGCTAAATTTAAACTATGAGCAATTTCAATAACGGATTTTACAATCGTTCGTTCTGGTTGTGCGTGATCATAATGAAATTCACGAATAAAATTACGATCAATTTTTACAATATCCAGTGGTAGTTGTTTTAAATAATATAAGGAAGAATAGCCAGTTCCGAAATCATCCAAAGCAATTAAAACACCCATATTTCTTAATTCTTGTAATGTAGCAATAATATAATCAAAATGGCGAACTGCAATGCTTTCCGTTATTTCTAATATTAAACGGTTCGGAGGAAAACCAGTTCTCTTTAATATGCTACGTACAGACAAAATAAAACGTTTCTGCATTAATTGTTGTATAGATAAATTCACAGATAACTTTAGTCCTTCTTGATAATTTGGCAATGTTTTAAACAATCGGCATGACTTTTCTAATACCCAGTCTCCTAGCTTTATAATAAGTCCAGACTCTTCAGCAACAGGGATAAATTCGCTTGGTGAAATAGGTCCGTCTTCTGTCATACAACGCACTAGAGCTTCTATACCAGAATATCTCTTCGTTTTCAAATCAATAATAGGCTGCAATGCTACATCTAACTCTTCATCACGAATTGCCTTTTGCAAAGCAAACTCAACTTTCATTCTACGATTTATTTTCGCGCGTAGCTCATCTGTAAAGAAACATGCAGCGTTTCTCCCCTGTTCTTTTGCACTATACATAGCTAAGTCAGAGTTTTTCAATAAAGTTTCCACATCTTGTCCGTCTTGTGGATAAGAACAAAGTCCTAGACTAGCTGAAATGTATACTTCATGGCCTTCAAGCATAAATGGTGCCTGGAAACATGACAACACAGATGTCGCTAACTGACTCATATCATCTTGTCTATGATTTTTTGTTAACAGCACAAATTCGTCGCCACCTAGCCTAGCCAGAACATCTTTCTCTCCTAGTACATAATGCAACCTTGAAGCAACTTCGCTTAAAAGTAAATCTCCTATCATATGACCTAACGTATCATTTACTAATTTAAAACGGTCCAAATCAAAGTAAATCATACCAAATTCTTTTTTATCTGCAATCAATTTATTAACGGTCGTTATTAATTGTAAACGGTTAGGCAAACTCGTTAAGGCATCATGATAGGCAAGCTCCCTATAACGACTTTCACTTAGCCGCAATCTATGTTCCGCTTCTTTTCTACTACTAATATCATTTCGAATTGCGATAAACTGGTATGGCTCTCCTTTTTCATTTAAAAATGGAACAATTGTTGTTTTGACCCAATAATATGTACCATCTTTTGCTCGATTCCGAATCTCACCTGTCCATACTTTCCCATTCAAAATACGTTTCCATAATTCTTGAAAAAAGGTTTTTGGATGATGTCCTGAATTTAAAATACGGTGATCTTTTCCAATTAATTCTTCTCTTTTGTATTTAGAGATTTCACAAAATTTATCATTTACATATGTAATAAGACCTTTTCGATCTGTAATTGCAACAATTGAAGACTCATCTAATGCTAACTTTAAATCTCGCAATGAAGAGTCATATAATGCATGACCTCTCTGTTCTAGCATGCGCATCTCTCCTTGCTTCTATCTGACTAAAACACAACCTGTTTCTCTTCATAGAAATAGAGATATTTCATTTTCTAATACTAGCCCATTACATAAAGTATCTTTTTAAATAGACCGATTAAAATAACATAATATTATTTGTAATAAAAAGCAATATTATACCGTTCCAATTATAACTAGTAGCTTCTCATCTCCCTAATTATTTCGCGCCTTATTATACTGCAATCCCTTTAAGTGGCTCTATGCAAGCCTTGTTTCCAACTAATACCACTCACATCTGATCTCTTTGTTTTTAATAACGAAATAGAAATTAGAACATACTACATAACTATTCACGAATAATAATATAAAACTCTACATCAATGTATATGTTTTTGAATTACAATAACAAAATATTAACATATTTTCACCTTAATTTTGGAAGTATTTTATAAATAAATACCGTATTAAACTAAAAAAGAGGATAGCCTCTTTTTTAGTTTAATACGAATATGGTATTTGCTGATAACCTGGGTATGGCATTGGATACGTTACAGGGTATGGTGATGGATAAGCTACTGGATATGGAGCCGGATAATATCCTCCACTTGTTGCACCTGTTAATGCACCCGCTGTCAGTCCGCCTAACACTCCTCCTGCAAAGCTTCCAGGGAAAAATCCGCCTCCCCATGAACTACCACCACCCCAGCCCCATCCGCCTCCGTGATGATGATGGTGATCATAGTGATTGTGTCCTCCATGGTGATGATGTCCGCCGTTATGATTGTGCCCACCATGATTGTGTCCTCCATGATGATGATTTCGATAATACAATCCATTATTTTCTATATAATTCATGTTTCTCCGCTCCTTTTCGATTTTTTCATTTTCATATGCGTTAAGAGTGGGATAAAAAATGGGATAGTACACTGTATGTAGGACAAATGCGGAAAGTATAGGTGAAATGTCTATATTTTGTAAAAAAAGCAAAACACCTTATAATAAAGATGTCATATTACATCTTCTATTTAAGAAGTCTATATTGAAAAAAGATTAGGGGAATTATATAGAAATGAAAAAACCTATCGTTCAATTACTATTAATATTTACAATTGTATCTATCGTTCTGTTCCTATTAAATACATCGTATATCTCGTTATATACATTTGTCGGTGCTCTATGGTCCATCACAATCGTAGGAATTTCATTCGTTATTTTTATAGAAAATAGATCTCCACAAAGTACATTAGCATGGTTTTTAGTATTAGCACTTCTTCCTATTATAGGTGTGCTTTTATACGCTATTTTCGGACGCAGCCGCTGGAGAAGAAAAAAACATCTCCATCGTTCAGAAGAACAAAGAAAATTATTCCGTGAAATATTAGAAAGAAGAAGACTAGAGTTATTACTCACAGTCCCACTAAATGAACGTTCCTTACATTTAACAGAAGTCATACAAAAATTTGGAGGCGGTCCTGCCGCAGATAAAACAACTACAAAACTTTTAACAAACGGAGATCAAACATTTTCAGAAATTTTGCGAGCTATAGAGCAGGCAAAACATCATATACATATTCAATACTACATTTATAAATCTGATGAAATTGGTACAAAAGTTCGAGATGCTTTAATACAAAAAGCAAAAGATGGTGTTATTGTACGCTTCCTTTATGATGGCCTTGGAAGTAATACGTTAAGAAGACGATTTTTACAACCTATGAAAGAAGCTGGGATTGAAATTGTAGAATTTGACCCTATTTTTTCAGCTTGGTTACTTGAAACTGTCAATTATCGTAACCATCGAAAAATTGTTATTGTAGATGGAGAAATTGGTTTTACCGGAGGACTCAATGTCGGTGATGAATATCTTGGTCGTTCAAAGAAATTTCCTGTTTGGCGTGATAGTCATTTAAAAATAGAAGGAAAAGCATTATATAAATTACAAGCAATCTTTCTAGAAGACTGGCTCTATGCCTCTAGTGGTTTAAATACTTATTCCTGGGATCAATTCATGAATAGACAATACTTCCCAGGTAAAGAGATTTCAAATGCAGAAGGTGCTGTTCAAATCGTAGCCAGCGGACCAAGCTCCGATTATAAAAGTATTCGTAATACATTATTAGCTGTTATGGGCTCTGCAAAAAAATCAATTTGGATTGCTACACCCTACTTTATTCCAGATCAAGAAACTTTAACATTATTACGCTTAAGTGCAATTGCCGGAATAGATGTACGGATTTTATATCCAGGTAAAAGTGATAGCGTCATTAGTGATCAAGCATCTCAATCCTATTTCACTCCGCTTTTAAAAGCTGGTGCTTCTATTTACAGTTATAAAGATGGTTTTATGCATGCAAAAATTGTACTCGTTGATGATATAATTGCAACTATTGGAACAGCAAACATGGATGTACGTAGCTTTGAATTGAATTACGAAATTATTAGCGTACTTTATGAATCAAAAACAGTTCACGATATTAAACGTGATTTTGAAGAAGACTTTAAACATTCAACTGAAATTAAATGGAACTCTTTCCAAAAAAGAAGTATAAAAAAACGCATATTGGAGTCTTTCATGAGGCTCATTTCTCCTTTACTGTAAGCAATCAACTTCATCTTGATTGCTTTTTCTTTTCCCTTTATCCTCCTTCCTTTTCTTTGCATACCATATTAAAACAAGTTATCATAAGATGTATTACTTTATGAAAATAATGTTAGGTGGGAAATACATGTTAGAACAATTTCATATACATTCTGATTTAAAACAACAGCTTTCTACGATTCATGAAAAGAATAAACAAGAAGCTGGTGAAAATGCACATTTAATCGGAACGAAAATATATAAAGCGTCTGATAATAGCATTATTGAAGATGCGATTACAGCACTTCTTCTTGGCAAGAACATTCTATTAAAAGGACCGACTGGTAGTGGTAAAACAGTACTAGCGGAAACTCTTTCTTCTTTATTCCAAAAACCAATGCATAGCATTAACTGCTCTGTCGACTTAGATGTAGAAGGTATTTTAGGATACAACACACTACAAACGAAAGATGGTGCATCTGAAGTTTCATTCGTTAACGGTCCTCTTATGAAAGCAATGAAGAACGGTCACTTCCTATATATTGACGAAATCAATATGGCAAAACCTGAAACTTTACCGCTACTTCACGGCGCATTAGATTACCGTAAAATGATCACAAACCCATTTACACAAGAGGTTGTATACGGTGATGACGAATACCGTGTAATTGCTGCGATTAACGAAGGTTACGTTGGAACAAGTGAACTAAATGAAGCATTAAAAAACCGTTTCGTTATTATTGAAGTTCCTTACATTCAAGGTGACACATTAAAAGAACTATTATTAGCAGAATCAAAATTAAATGATGTTGCAACAATTGAAAAGTTTGTTGCATTTGCAAGCGACCTTATGCCTTTAGCTCGCGATGGACGTGTAAGTGAAGAAGCAGCAAGTATTCGTGGTATTATCGACGCATGTGATTTAGGTGTATATATTCCTGTTATGCGAGCGATTGAACGAAGCATAATTGCAAAACTTAATGATGAAACAGAACAAATGACTGTCCGTGAATTAGCAGAAAGTTATTTCTTTGAGGGATAATTTATGAGACAAATTTTTAGTGACAAAAAAATTGATGCGTCGCTGTTTCTACAAATGGAAAACTTAATGTATGCCCTTCTAAAAGAAGACGATGCCTATCTTGAATATGGCTATAAAGCATACTACGACGAAATTGAAAAGAAAGTTGTCATTAGTCACTTTTGGGATGATCGAAAAGAAGAAGATACAGTAATCGGATTAAAAAGCGAAGTGTTCTTAAAAGCACTTGGTAATAAACATTACTCGGACATGACTTTAATTCGTTCGTATGCGATTGAATTGCAAGAATCGCCCCTAAAAAAGTTTTTAACACAATTATTTGTTCTATTAGAAGATTTACGCGTTGAGGAAATCGTAAAGAACTTACGTCCTGGCACGAAACATATTTTTAAACGCCGAAAAGAAATGTACCGCAATTATTTCGGCTCTCAAAATGAAATAAACCGCGTTCGTAATTATCACGGTGATCGTCTATTTTGCCTATGCTATCTTTCATTAACGAGCGATAAATATGAAATGTTTAATAATGAATATTTTGAGCAAATTGAAGCGATTTTACATGAAGCATTCCAAGCACGTAATACAGAAGATATTATGTATATCGTTGAGAAAATTCGCTATCGCTTAGAGGCGCTTCTTGAAAGTGATATGCTTAACAACTATTTCGGACATGCTCCACTTTACTTATCTGTTCTTGCAGACGAAAAGAACTGTCGCGTCGAAGATTTAGCAAATGATGATACGCAGCTTATAGATGACGATGAAAATAAAAACAAAATGGATGAAAGTTTCTCCACATGGCATCGTGAAAATAAAAATAACGAAAACGAGAACTTTTTACGCTTTGAATTAGAAAGCGGAACAAAAACAAACATGATGGGCGATACTGCTCGTGAATCAGAAGATGGCGACCAAGCACTTGGTTCTGTACAAGGTACTTCTCAAAAAAGTACACAATCCAACTTTGATGGCGCTGATACAGAAGAAGCAAGGGCTTCACACGCTTCTAGCCAGCACGACGGTGCATATGGGAAGTATAATGTAGGTGCTTCTCATACATTTAAAGAAGCTCGCAAAGTAAATATTGATGAGAAAAAAGATTACCAAGCTATCAAATCAGTCGTCAATAAAGATGTAAAAGAATTAAAGAAAATTATCGAAAAAACGATTGAAAATAAAACGAATGCGAATAGTGATAAATATTACGGCAGACTTCGTAAGAAATTCCTTCGTATTTATACCGAAAAACAACCGCGGATGTTTTATAAAAAAGGACAAGAGTCACAAGAACTCGATGTTGCATTCCAACTGTTAGTTGACTGTTCTGGTTCTATGTATAACAAAATGGAAGAAACGAAGAAGAGTGTTGTACTATTCCATGAAGCTTTAAAATCTTTAAAAATCCCGCACGCTATTAGCGGATTTTGGGAAGATGCCTCTAGCGCTAAACCTGAAGATAAGCCGAACGTTATCCATGAAGTTGTAAATTATAAAAACTCAACGTTACCAAACGTCGGTCCAGAAATTATGCAACTTCGTGAAGAAGAAGATAACCGCGACGGATATATTATTCGTATCGTTTCTGAAAAGCTTGCCAAAAGACCTGAGAAACATAAATTCTTACTAGTCTTCACAGACGGTGAGCCTTCTGCGCTAGACTATCAACAAGACGGAATTTTAGATACGCATGAAGCTGTTAAACTCGCGCGTAAAAGTGGTATGGAAGTAATCGGTATCTTCATCGAAGAAGGCGAAGCGAAAGAAGCAACTTATCAATTGATGAAAAACATTTATAACCATCACTTCTTAGTTGCAAATCACGCTGAAGATTTACGATTGAAGATTAAACCATTACTGAAAAAATTATTACTGAAGACGATTGAATAGAAAATAGGAGCCTTGTGGCTCCTGTTTTTTCGTTCAATTACTTTGTTTCTGGTTGAAACTTGTATGGAATGGCTACTTCTAACAAAGATTCAAATCCTCCGTCATAGTATGGGAAGCGCTCATTCGCAATTGTTCGATCCACCCACTCTATTGCAGAAATTTCACCTTCATCTTCCGCAATAAGTTCACCTTTTACTACATTCGCTCGGAATGTAAAAAATAGTGCATGATTCCCTGATTCTTCAAATAATTTTTCATTAATCGCAACAAGTCCACCTAACGCAGCTGTTAAACCTGTCTCTTCTTTCACTTCTCTTATTAGTGCTTCCTCTAATATTTCACCTTTTTCCACAGCCCCGCCTGGCAATGACCAAACGTTTTGTTCTACATTATGTACCATTAATATTTTATCTGTTTCTTCGTCATGTATTAGTGCATATACGACATCAACTCTCTGCATAAGACTTCTCTCCCTCCAAAAATGATGAAGAGCCGATTCCTAAGAATCGACTCTTCCTATTAATTCATCACTAACTCAGCTGTGAGCTTTTTTTTTAACTTAGCCAGCATGTCAGTTGTCATTTTATCTAAATCGTATTCTGCTTTGAAGCCCCACTCTTTCATTGCTGCTGTTGCATCAATAGAGTTTGGCCAGCTATCAGCGATTGTTTGACGAGCTGGATCTACTGCATAATCCATTGTAAACGTCGGAATGTGTTTACGAATTGACGCTGCAATTTGCTCTGGCTCGAAGCTCATTGCTGTAATGTTAAATGCATTTCTATGCACTAGCTTACTTGGATCAGCTTCCATTAATGAAATGATCGCTTGTAAAGCATCAGGCATATACATCATGTCCATGTACGTTCCTTCAGCAATGTATGAGGTGTATGCACCTTTTTTAATCGCCTCATAATAAATTTCAACTGCATAATCAGTTGTTCCGCCTCCTGGAGGAGCTACGTAAGAAATTAAACCTGGGAAACGAACACCGCGCGTATCTACACCAAACTTTTGATAATAATAATCACATAGTAATTCTCCTGCTACTTTGTTTACCCCATACATCGTAGTAGGACGCTGAATTGTATCTTGCGGTGTATTATCTTTTGGCGTCGATGGACCGAATGCACCGATAGAACTTGGTGTGAAGAACTTACAGTTTAATTCACGAGCTGCTTCTAGAGCATTTACAAGTCCACCCATATTTAAATTCCATGCAAATAACGGATTTTTTTCTGCTGTTGCTGAAAGTAAAGCTGCTAAATGAATAATTGTATCTACTTCATTACGCTTTGCGATATCATGTAGTTTTTGTCCATCTGTTACATCTAACGTTTCAAATGGACCAGACGTTACTACTTCACTGTCTGTTTCACGAATATCTGTTGCAATAACATTTGATGCGCCGTATACATCACGAAGTTTCATTACTAGTTCAGAACCAATTTGCCCTAAAGAACCGGTTACTAGAATTTTTTTCATTTTCCCCACTCCTCATTTGCAAGCTATTCAAAAGATGTCGTTACTTAAATGATGCCCATTTCTTTCCCTACTTTTTCATACTTACGAATTGCTTCATCTAACATTTCTTTCGTATGAGCTGCTGTAGGCATATTACGAACACGACCTGTTCCTTTTGCTACAGTTGGGAACACGATAGATTTTGCGTATACGCCTTCTTCATTTAGACGTTTACTAAATTCTTGTGTTAATACTTCGTCCCCAATAATACAAGGTGTAATTGGCGTTTCACTTTCCCCAATGTTAAAGCCAAGTTCTTTTAACCCTTGTTTTAAATAACGACCGTTTTCCCATAGACGATCATGTAACTCTGTGCTTTCCATTAAGATTTCAATTGATCTCATGCAAGCTGCCGCATCAGCTGGTGTTAATGCTGTAGAGAATAAGAATGGACGTGAACGAACTTTTAACCAGTCAATTAAGTTTTGTTTCCCTGCTACATATCCACCAATTACCCCAATTGCTTTTGATAATGTACCAATTTGGAAATCAACTTTATCAGAAAGACCGAAGTGCTTTACAGTTCCTGCACCTTTTCCAAGTACACCTGAACCGTGTGCATCATCTACGTATGTCATTAAATCTAACTCTTCTGCAATCTCAACAATTTCTGGTAGTTTTGCAACATCTCCATCCATTGAGAAAACACCGTCTGTAATTACCATTAATTTATTGTAAAGACCTGATTCTTTCGCCGCGATTGCTTTTTGGCGTAAATCTTCCATATCAGAATGTTTATAAACAATAATTTTTGCTTTTGATAGACGACTACCGTCAATAATAGATGCATGATTTAATTCGTCTGAAAGAATCGCATCATTTTTATCCATAACAGCTGAAATCGCTGCCATATTACAGTTAAATCCTGATTGATAAGCAATTGCTGCTTCTGTATGTTTAAACTTTGCAATTGTTTCTTCTAACTTAATATGCAAATCTAAAGTACCGTTAATTGTACGAACAGCCCCTGCTCCAACACCGTACTTATGAATAGCACCAATTGCTGCTTCTTGCAAACGGCTATCTGTTGCTAATCCAAGATAGTTGTTTGAAGATAAGTTAATATATTCTTTTCCGCCAATTGTAATGATTGGTCCATTCGAACTCTCAAGCGGATCAATTACGTTATAAAGCCCCTTTGATTTTAAATCCTCTAAATTTTCTTCTAAAAATTTCGCAAGTGTTTTACTAGACATTGTGAAGCCTCCCATCGTTCATGTAAGCGGATTATTGTCTTAATAGTTCTAATAATCCCTCTACTAGCTTAACACGTTTTCAGAATTTATTATAGAAAAATAGTTTAAAGTAACCGCTTACAATTCTAGATTATATATGATTCATTACAATAAATCTATCATTTACTTTTCATATTTGATAGAATTAAAAAAATATTTAGGGAGGCTTCAAACATGGCATTTACAGAATCTGATGTATACAATAACACAGCATTTTTCGAACAATATATGAAACGAAGATACCGAGAAAATAGCCCAAATGAATCCATTGAAAAACCAGTATTCTTTCAGCTCATTGGTCATGTGCAAGGAAAACAAATTCTCGATTTAGGCTGTGGTGATGCTAAGTTTGGTGCGGAATTATTAGAAAAGGGATGCTACTCTTACACCGGCATTGAAGGCTCCGAGCTTATGTATGGAAAAGCTAAAAAACAACTAGAAAATAAAAATGGATCTGTTCATTTTTTAAACCTCAAAGATTATACCTATCCCTCTTCCACTTTTGATTTAGTAACCTCTAGACTCGCCTTACATTATATTGAACATCTTGATATCATTTTTCAAAATGTGTTTCAAACTTTAAAAACAAATGGCACCTTTACCTTTAGCGTTCAACATCCCGTTATTACTTCTTCATTTGAAAGCTTACAAACAAGTGGTAAAAGAACGAGTTGGCTCGGCGATGATTATTTTAAACTAGGCAAACGGGTTGAACCATGGATTGACCAAGAAGTTATTAAATATCATCGTACAACGGAAGAGTATTTCACATTATTACAGCAAGCTGGATTTACCATTACATCATTAAAAGAAGCTACACCAAATCCAACCTATTTTCAAGATGAAGAAGAGTATAAACGTCGCTTACGTATTCCTCTCTTCCTCTTATTTTCTTGTACCAAATAAAAAAAACGATGACTCACTCATCGTTTTTTTATCTCATTGCCTGAGCAACTTCTTTAACTACACGTCTTCCTCTTCCGTGAGGGATACAAAGCGGTGTTCCAAACAACGGATCCGTACTAATTTGACACTCCATTCGGAATACATCACGTACTAGTTTCTCATCTAC
Source organism: Bacillus sp. AF62 (assembly GCF_050312695.1). Lineage (NCBI taxonomy): Bacteria > Bacillati > Bacillota > Bacilli > Caryophanales > Bacillaceae > Bacillus > Bacillus sp. AF62. The sequence continues at coordinate 63,423 of NZ_JBNPJZ010000021.1, forward strand.
CACTTCTTCAGGTTTACCTTGTGCATATATTTGTTTATCTTGAATTGCTACAATGTTATCTGCATAGCGGCATGCTAAATTCAGATCATGTAATACCATAACAATTGTTCTTTGTTCTGTTTCATTTAATTCGAATAATAAATCTAGCACTTCAATTTGGTGAGTCATATCTAAGTATGTAGTTGGCTCATCCAGTAAAATGATATCTGTATCTTGTGCAAGTGTCATTGCGATCCAAGCACGTTGACGCTGCCCACCTGAAAGAGCATGCACATCACGCTCAGCAAATTCTGTCATACCTGTTGCTGCAAGTGCCTTCTGTACCATTTCCTCGTCTTTTTCTGACCATTGCTTCAGCCATGTTTGATATGGATAGCGTCCTTGCTTTACAAGTTGTAATACTGTAAGTCCTTCTGGTGCTTGTGGTCCTTGCGGTAAAATCGCCATTTGACGAGCAATTTGCTTCGTTTGCATACTTTGAATTGCTTGATTATCTAACAAAATATCACCATTTGTTGGCTTTAATAATCTGGCTAGTGAACGTAATAAAGTTGATTTCCCGCAACCGTTAGAACCGATAAAAATTGTAATTTCTCCTTTTGGAATTTCTAAGTTCAGCTCATCAATAATAATTGTTTCACCATAAGACAACGTCAAGCGTTTCGTCTCCAATGCTTTTTGCATATTCATCTCCCTTTATGAATTCCGACTTTTATAAAGTAAATAAATGAAATAAGGTGCACCAATTGCTGATGTAAATACCCCTGCTGGAATTTCAAGTGGTGTGAAAATTGTACGCCCTATTAAATCTGCAGCAAGTACTAGAATTGCACCGACAATAGCTGCAACTGGGAGTAATGCACCGTATAAAGAACCAACTAATCTTCGTGAAATATGAGGTGCCATTAAACCGACAAATCCAATCCCTCCGGCAAAAGCTACCGCACCACCAATTAAAGCTGTACTAAGTAATAACATAAATACACGCGACTTCGTTAAAGGAACCCCAAGTCCTACCGCTATATCATCCCCTAGCTCTTGTGCATTTAAATGCCTAGCTGCGATAAATGATATTACTGTTAAAATGAGAACCCAAGGCGCAAGTACCATAACATTTTGCCAAGAAGAGCCGTAAACGGTACCCGTAATCCATACATTCGCTTGGCTCGCTTGATAAATTGGTGCTAGCAACATAAATAATGTTGTCGCCGCCTTCGTTAATGCCCAAAATCCAACACCAATTAAAACGAGACTAATTGGTGATAATCCATCATTTTGCCATGCAAATAAGTATACAAAAACTGCTACAATCGTTGCTCCTGCAAAAGCTGCGAGCGGCATATAATGAATACTTACCGTTAGTGCATTATTTTTATCACTAAATAACGCTAAAAATAATACAACTGCGACACTTGCCCCGCCCGTAATCCCGATGATATCAGGAGAAGCAAGTGGATTTCGAACGAGCCCTTGTAAAATACAGCCCGCTACCGCAAGCGCAATTCCTACGAGGATAGCAATTAAAATACGTGGCATACGAAACTTATTTACAACCATATTTGACATTGCATCGCCATTTCCGGTAATTGCTTGCCATACGTCATAAGGAGCAATTTTCATGTCTCCCATACCTGCGCTCGCAAAGAATAATCCTATTAAAACAACTAGTAAACTTAACAAGACGAGACAAGCTCGTTTATACATTAAAAACGAGAGCTCGCCTTTTCCTATACGAAACGGAATATATTTCTTCATTTGCTAAGCCCTCTCTTACGTGCAATATAAATAAAGAACGGTGCTCCAATAAATGCTGTCATAACTCCTACTGGTACTTCTTGTGGCATAATGACATATCTTGCTGCTATATCAGCCAATATTAGTAGTATTGCACCTAACAATCCGCTATAAGGCACTCTCCATCTGTGGTCAACTCCAACAAGAAATCTAGCAAAATGCGGAGTAATAATTCCAATAAATCCAATTGGGCCAGCAACCGCAACTGAACCACCAGACAATAGTACAATAATAAGTAACACGAATGATTTCATTAAAATTGTTCGTTGTCCAAGTCCTTTCGCGACGTCTTCTCCCATCATCAATGTATTTACTTTCCCTGCCATCATAAGAGATGCAATCCATCCTATTAATAAATATGGGAATACAGATTGTAAAATTTCTAACTTTCTCCCTTGCACAGATCCAGCAAGCCAAAATAATACCTCTTCAAGTGCTTTTTCATTTAACACAAGTAATCCTTGTGTTAATGATGAAAATAACGCACTAATTGCGACCCCTGCTAACGTTAACTTAAGAGGAGTAGTCCCTTCTTTTCCTAAAGAACTAGAAGCAAATACAAGTACAGCTGCAACCGCAGCTCCTAAAAAGGCAATCCATGTGAAAGCTGATAATGATGTTACTGAAAAGATTACAATTGCTACAACTATGAAGAACGCAGCACCTGAATTTAATCCAATAAAATCTGGAGAAGCAAGTGGATTCTTAGTTAAAGTTTGCATAAGACAACCCGCGATGGCTAAACTAGCACCAACACTTGCTGCTATAAGTGCCCTTGGAAGGCGCACATTTTGAATAATAATATGTTCATTAGAACCATTAAAATGGAAAAAAGCATCTAGCGCTAATTTCCAGCTCGTATTTGTATATCCGAAAATAATACTTCCCCAAATACAAATAACGACTGCAATGATTCCAACAAATAATCCAATCCATTTTGCTTGATTTGTTTTTAATAACATGCAGCGTTTCCCCTTCAATGTATAATGATACGTTGTAAGTGTATTTCAACTTAATTCTTATTGTCAACGGAAATGAGAATTATTTTCAACCATATGTATTGACAATCAAAAGATAAAGGCTTAATATCATGCTTGCTATTGAAAAATATTCTCAACATGTAGGGGGTACATAATGAATTTCATGCAAAAAAAATCGTTTACAGTATTTGTATTTTTACTAGCATTTTCAATGCTTTTAAGCGCTTGTGGAAAATCAAATAACAAAGAAGAATCTACAAAAGAAGATAATAAAAAAGAAGTGGTTACTGTAGAACATGCAATGGGTAAAACAGAAGTTCCTGCTAATCCAAAACGTGTAGTTATCTTAACAAATGAAGGAACTGAAGCTTTACTTGAATTAGGTGTGAAACCAGTTGGTGCTGTAAAGTCTTGGACGGGTGACCCATGGTATCCACATATTAAGGATAAAATGAAAGATGTAAAAGTTGTTGGTGATGAAGGACAAGTTAACGTTGAAACAATTGCTTCTTTAAAACCAGACTTAATTATCGGTAACAAAATGCGTCACGAAAAAGTGTACGAACAACTAAAAGCAATTGCACCTACTGTGTTCTCAGAAACATTACGTGGGGAATGGAAAGATAACTTCAAATTTTATGCAAAAGCATTAAATAAAGAAAAAGAAGGTCAAAAAGTTGTAGCTGATTACGAATCACGTATGAAAGATTTAAAAGGCAAACTTGGCGATAAAGTAAATCAAGAAATCTCTATGGTTCGTTTCATGCCTGGTGATGTTCGTATTTATCATGGCGATACATTCTCTGGTGTTATTTTAAAAGAACTTGGATTTAAACGTCCTGGAGATCAAAACAAAGATGATTTTGCAGAGCGTAACGTATCTAAAGAGCGTATTTCTGCTATGGATGGTGACGTATTATTCTACTTCACATTCGATAAAGGAAATGAGAAAAAAGGATCTGAACTAGAAAAAGAATATATAAACGATCCTCTATTTAAAAATTTAAATGCCGTAAAAAATGGTAAAGCATACAAAGTCGACGATGTTATTTGGAATACAGCTGGCGGTGTAATGGCTGCTAACCTACTATTAGATGATATCGAAAAACGCTTTGTTAAATAATTTTATTCTAACCAGCTCTCTCTTTGATGGAGCTGTTTTTTTCATTTCACTGAAGTGTCACATTATTTCATTTTGTATTTTTATTCCCAATATGTTATATTATAAAAGTAAATAGAATATATTTTCTTTATATCAGAATAGATTTTTTAATCTAAATTTTCTGATTAATCACTATTTTATTTTCTTTTAGAATTCAATTATTACATTTGAAAACGCTTATCATCTCGTTTTCAGGGCAAAATACAGTAACGGTTGAAGAAAAATAGAACTTTTTTAGAAATTCTCTTTCTATTTCCATATAATTCTATTGACTTCTAAATATTTTGTAAATTAAAATGATTACATAAATATCCGTTATACAGGATTAGGGGGAAACAAAAATGGATGCAGCTTTAAAATTAGACAAAGCTGGAGAGCAACAATCACCAAAAAAACATCCACCAGGGTTATACTTGTTGTTCTTTACAGAGGCATGGGAAAGATTTAGTTATTACGGAATGCGTGGCTTATTAGTTCTTTATTTAACAACGAGCTTAGTAAGTGGCGGTTTAGGATTTGATAAAGCAGTTGCAGTTCAAATTTACGGTATTTTCACAATGCTTGTATATTTCACACCTATCATTGGTGGTTGGTTAACTGACCATTTCATTACGAAACGACACGCCATTACTATTGGCGGTATCATCATGGCAATTGGTAACTTTGTACTATTTTCAATGAATACGAAAACTGGACTATTTTTAGGATTAGGATTATTAGTTATCGGTAACGGATTCTTCAAACCAAATATTTCGACTTTACTAGGTCAATTATATAGCGACAACGATTCTCGTCGTGATAGTGCTTTCACTATCTTCTACATGGGAATTAACTTAGGAGCTCTTATCGCTCCATTCATTTGCGGTTACTTCACAGATTACAAATATGGATTCTTAACAGCTTGTATCGGTATGATCATTGGACAGGTTGCTTTTAATTTCTTAGCACCTCGTTACTTAGGAACAATTGGTACAACTGTTGTAGGTAAGAAGTCTAAAGAAAAAACTGCAAAAGTAATTGAGAAAAAACCTTTAACAACACAAGAGAAAAAACGTACAGCTGCAATTTTAATTTTAACTTGTTTCGTTGTATTCTTCTGGGCAGGCTTTGAACAAGCTGGTAGTTCTTTAACACTTTACACAGATAAGTTCGTAGATCGTACAATTGGTGGATTTACAATTCCAACACCTTGGTTCCAATCTGTAAACCCACTATTCATTATCTTACTAGCATTACCTGTTTCAGCTTTATGGATTAAACTTTCAAAAACAAAAAATGGTGATTTAAAAATCCCAACAAAAATGGCCCTAGGTATGATTTTACTAGGGATTGGATATTTAGTTCTAACTTTAGCTGTTTTAAAAACTGGTAGTGATGAAGGTAACATTACAATGAAGGCAAACTTACTATTCATTGTATTCACTTACATGTTCCACACAATCGGTGAATTATTCTTATCACCAATCGGATTATCTATGGTTAGTGCAATCGCTCCTGTTAAATTAGCTTCTTTATTAATGGGTGTATGGTTAGCTGGTACTGGATGTGCAAACTTCTTAGCAGGACAATTAGCTGCTTTCACTCAATCTTTAGGATATTTAGAAGTATTCGCGAGCATCGGTGTTATCGTAATCGTACTAGGATTAGTACTTCTTATGTTCTCTAAGAAAATTGCACATATGATGGAATAACAAAAAGACGCTTCTAAAATTAGAAGCGTCTTTTTTATTATTTCTCCTCTAAAGCTGTCACGTCCACATGAACGCTCTCACCAGGATTAGATACATCATACACTTGAGCACTCCCCTTCTGCTCATCACAGCTCTCAATCCATACTGGTACGCCCTCATATGTAACGTCAATTCTACTTGAAGAAGATAAGATTTGTTTCACACGTTTCACATCCATACTAATATCCCTCCTTTTGCTTACTACACTCTTTTCTATTTTTTCTTTTCCTTTTAGAATATATTCCGTAAAGCAGCATGTTGATTGATAGTCATTTCTTCCTCACATGCTAATATTTACTCTCTCGCTACCTTTCTGACAAATAAAAAAAGACGTATATTCCACACGTCTTTTTCCATAATATTCAAATTTTAAGAAAATAATGTTTTTACTACCGCACTTACTTTATCATTATGGATTTGGTAATACACTTCTAATCCTCGTCTTTCAAAGCGCACTACTTTATTTTGCTTTAACTTCGTTAAATGTTGTGAAACCGTTGATTGCGGAATTTCTAATACTTCCTGTAGTTGTGTTACATTACATGTTCCTCTTTGCATAAGTTCCATTACTAGACGTAGACGAAGTGGGTGAGCTAACGCTCTTAACATTTGTACATCTTCTTCTGAAATACGACATTCGAATTGATTTTGGCTCATAAAGTTCCCCTCATTTTCGTTTTTATTTGCGTTTTTATGTTCTTTTTATTTATTTATATATCTGTTCTTATATTTCCTGTTACGACATAACTTTATCAACCTATAAAGCCGAAAAATTTTTCCATTTTCATCAACAAAAATTCAGGAAAAAATCCTTGTTGATTTTGAATATTATACTATATGATATAACGAAAAAGCAAAATAATGGCCTACGAATACTTTGCTTGCAAACGTTGTTTTATCAGGCTTTTTGTTATATTTTCACCTCATTGAAATGCACAGTAACGGTATTGTAAAATACCGTCTATAATTGATAACCTATCGTAATGTAGTTGAACTATAATTAACCTCTTTGTTACGCTAAAAGGAATTTTCAGTAAAAAGAGATGATGTGATATTAAAAATTTGTTTCTTATTTTTTATTCGTATTGCAAGCGGTTGGACTGTTGTGCAAAACTTCCTATTAAATCCACTCACCATTCCTCCCTCACTAGATCAAACAGGACAGATCAGTTCATATATCAAACTTTATACTCGATATAAAAGATGGCATCTAATATACGCCTATAAGGAACATGCCATCTAAATAAGCAAAATAATATGCAAATAACTTATACAGCACACTTAAATTCATTTGAGTGTGTTTTTTGTCTACTTTATGAACAAAGCTTTTCTTTTAACACTATTATGGAATAATTATACTTTTTTACGTTGACAATAGTGTTGAAGGAGAATATACTAAGCATGTAAGTTGATTGTGAATAGTTTCACAAATAATGTGAATTTCTTCACATATAATAGATAGGAGTTGTCATTATTATGAGTACTTGGACACAAATTTATGACCCATTAAACAATATTTGGTTATCTGCACTAATCGCAGCACTTCCAATCTTTTGTTTCATCATTTGTTTAATGGGATTCAAAATGAAAAGTTACATGACTGGTCTTTATAGTGTGATTGTCGCTATTATCCTTGCAATATTTGTTTATAAAATGCCAGCAACAGTAGCTGTAGCATCTGCTGGATTCGGTGTTTTATCTGGATTTTATCCAATTTGTACTATCGTTATCGCCGCAATTTTCCTTTACAAATTAACTGTTAAAACAGAGCAATTCAATATTATTCGCGATAGTATTTCAAGCATTACAAATGATCAACGTTTACAAGTATTATTAATCGCTTATTCTTTCGGTGCTTTCTTAGAAGGCGCAGCTGGTCTAGGGGTTCCAGTTGCTATTACAGCTGCACTACTTGTAGGTATGGGATTTAACCCATTAAAAGCAGCAGGTATTTGTTTAGTAGCTAATATCGCTGGTGGTGCTATGGGTGCTATGGGTATTCCAGTTACAGTACCAGCACAATTAACTCAACTTGACGCATTAACTATTGGTCGTCAAACTGTTCTTATTTTACCTTTCATTAGTGTTATCTTACCTTTCTTACTTGTTTCAATGGTCGATGGAATTAAAGGTATTAAAGAAACTTGGCAAGGTATTCTTGTAAGTGGTGTTTCTTTCGCAATTACTCAATTCGCTGTAACTTACTTCTTAGGTGCAGAACTTACTAATATTTTCGCAGCCGTTGTAAGTATGATTGCTCTTGCATTATTCTTACGTGTTTGGCAACCAAAATCTTCTACTAAAGAAGAAAAACAAGAAACTAAAGTATCACATACATTCAATCAAATTTTATATGCTTGGTCTCCATTCGTATTCTTAACTGCATTTGTAACAATCTTTAACTTAAAACCGATTAAAGCTTTATTTGCTCCAGATGGTGCGTTAGCAAACTTAGTATTTAACATTCAGTTCCCTGGTCTTCATAATGCTGTTATGAAAACTACACCAATTACAAAAGCTGCTACACCTTTCGCAGCTGTTTTCAAATTCGATGTATTCTCTTCTACAACTACAGCGATTGTACTAGCAATTATCGTTTCACTTATCGTTTACCGCGTAAAAGGTAAAATGGTTAAAGAATTAATGATTGAAACAATGAAAGAATTAAAAGCTCCAGTATATACAATTTGTAGCGTTATCGCTTTAGCTTACGTAGAGAACTACTCTGGTATGTCGTCTACACTTGGACTTGCATTCTCTTCTACTGGTAATGCATTCCCAGTTCTTTCTCCAATCTTAGGATGGATTGGCGTATTCATTACAGGTTCAGTAGTTTCAAGTGGTTCTTTATTCGCACCACTTCAAGCAGTAACAGCAGACCAGTTAAACATCGTTCCTTCTACACTCGTTGCCTTAAACGTAGTAGGTGGTACAATGGCAAAAATGGTTTCACCACAATCTGTAGCAGTTGCTTGTGCCGCAGTTGGACTAGTTGGGAAAGAATCTGCTCTATTTAAAACAGCAATGAAATACAGTTTAATCTTCTTAGCTGTTATTAGCTTACTTCAATTAAACGCTGTATTTAATATCTTTTAAAAATAAAACACCGATCCAAATGGATCGGTGTTTTTCACATTACATTTTTTTATTTTTTAATAAAGAAGCTCCAGCAATTTCAGGGTGAGTCATTTCGAATGGATCTAAAATAATATCCAATTCCTCTTCTGTCAGTACACCATGTTCTAAACATAACTCCCTAACAGATTTTCCTGTTTCAATTGCTTCACGTGCAATACGAGATGCTACTTCATAACCAATATGAGGATTAACTGCTGTAATAATTCCAACACTTTTCTCAACATATTGCTTCAGCAATTCTTCATTTGCTGTAATTCCTTCAATACAATATTCACGGAATACACGGAATCCATTATTCATAATACTTATAGATTGAATTAAATTAAATACAAGCACAGGCTCCATTACGTTTAACTCTAATTGTCCTGCTTCTGATGCTAAGCAAATTGTATGATCGTTTCCGATTACTTGGAATGCGACTTGGTTAATTACTTCTGCCATAACTGGATTTACTTTACCTGGCATAATCGATGAACCCGGCTGACGTGCTGGCAATTGAATTTCAGCTAACCCAACACGTGGCCCAGACGCCATAATACGAAGATCGTTTGCAATTTTAGACATGTTCATCATACATACTTTAAGTGCTGCAGATACTTCTGTGTATGCATCTGTATTTTGCGTTGCATCAACTAAATGCTCTGCACCAACAAGTGGGAATCCACTAAACGTTCTTAAATGTTTTACTACTTGTTCAATATACGTAGGATTTGCATTTAATCCTGTGCCAACAGCTGTCGCCCCCATATTCACTTCATATAAATGTTGACGAGACTGTTTAATTCTTTTTATATCACGCGCAAGCACTCGGCTATATGCTTCAAATTCTTGCCCAAGGCGAATTGGAACTGCATCTTGTAAATGTGTGCGTCCCATTTTAATAACGTGATCAAACTCTTTTGCTTTTTTACGAAAAGCAGAATGAAGTTCTTCCATTGTAATAAGAAGCTTTTCTAACATCATAAGAGTTGCAATATGAATCCCTGTTGGAAACGCATCGTTCGTTGATTGGGCCATGTTCACATGAGTGTTTGGGCTAATTTTCGCATACGCCCCTTTTTCATATCCCATACGTTCTAACGCTCTATTCGCAATTACTTCATTTGTATTCATATTAATAGAAGTTCCGGCTCCGCCTTGAATAGGATCCACGATAAATTGATCATGAAACTTTCCATCAACAATTTCTTGCGCTGCTTCTGCAATTTCATGTCCAATGTCTTTAGCTAAGTAACCAGTATCTATATTCGCAAGTGCCGCCGCTTTTTTCACAATTGCCATTGCTGTAATGAGTGATGGATGAATGCGGTATCCTGTAATTGGGAAGTTTTCTACGGCACGTAATGTTTGTACACCATAATAAGCTGCACTTGGTACTTCTTTTTCACCTAAAAAATCTTTTTCTATACGTATATCCTTCGTTGCTATCATTTTTATCACCTATACTTTTTCATTCTAAATCCTTATCCAAAAAATCCGCCCTCTAAAAACACGAGTATCATTCAGAAGAATTTTTCAGTATCCACCTTCACTATATAGCACCTTTTTTGAAAGCGCAAACATTTATTTTTCTGTATATCCTTTTTATTAAAGTTTACAGAAAATCATTCTTCTACTTTCCTTATTTCCACTCGTTTAATTTGATGCATATCCTTTTCAAGGACTTTAAAATAAAAACCATGTTTCTCAATAACATCTCCTTCAGCAACGATTTGTTTTTGTACCATAATCCAGCCACCAATTGTATCTACATCATCAGCAATTAAATGTATGCCAAGCAAATCATTTACTTCACTAATAAGCACTTTTCCCTCTACGATTTTATAACCTTCACTTACATGCTCTATAGGTGGATTCTCATCTTCATCGTATTCATCTCGAATTTCTCCAACAATTTCTTCTAAAATATCTTCTAGTGTAACAATCCCTGCTGTACCACCATATTCATCATACAATACAGCTAATGGAATGTGTTTTCTTTGCATTTGTAATAGTAAATCATGAATTGGAATATTTTCTAGCACTTCAATAACTGGCCTAGTATATGGCATAATCGAGCACTCCTCGTCCCGATTCCCATCCATATAACGAATAAATAAATCTTTTACATTAACCATCCCAATAATTTCATCTTTATCTTCACCAAATACAGGATATCTCGTGTACTTTTCTTGTGCGATTACTTTAATATGTGTTTCAAATGGTTCGTCCTCATATAAGCCTACAACTTCCGTACGAGGTACCATAATTTCTTTTGCTACTCTATTATCAAATTCAAAAATATTATTTACATATTTAAATTCCCTTTGGTTAATCTCTCCGCTCTCATAGCTCTCAGATAAGATTAACCTTAATTCTTCTTCTGAATGAGCTACTTCATGTTCAGAAGCTGGATGTAATCCGAATAAACCAGTTACAACCCTCGCTGAACCATTCAAAGCCCAAATAAACGGATACATAACTCGGTAAAAATAAATAAGTGGTTTCGATAACAATAAGCTAACTTGTTCTGCTTTTTGTATAGCAAATGTCTTTGGAGCAAGTTCCCCAATGACAACATGTAAAAATGTAATTACTGCAAAGGCAATAATAAATGAAACTGTACTGGAAATTGCAGGTGAGAATTTTAATTTTAAAAACAACGGCTCGAGTAAATGTTTAATAGTTGGTTCCCCTAGCCACCCGAGCCCTAAAGCAGTAATTGTAATACCTAGCTGACAGGCCGATAAATATTCATCTAAATTTGAAGTTACCTTTTTAGCTGCCAGTGCACCTCGTCTTTTTTCGCTAACGAGTTGATCAATACGACTGCTACGTACCTTAATAATTGCAAATTCAACAGCCACAAAAAATGCTGTTAATCCAATAAGAATGACTACCATCAATAATTTTAAAATATCCACATATGTCCTTTAGCTTTCTTAGCTAAAGTTACACCTCCTTTTAAAAAGAAGTTTCACTTTAGTTTCTTCAATTATTGGAAAGCAACTCTATATAAAATCCACCAATTTTCAAACCTCATACAATTCTAAAGGTAAACCATCGGGATCTTGGAAAAAGACGAATTTCTTCTCCGTTATTTCATCAATACGGATCGATTCGGTCTCAACACCACATTGATTTAAATGCTTCACAGCTTCTTCTATATTTGTAACAGCAAATGCTAAATGTCTAAGACCTGCTGCTTCTGGAAAACTTTTGCGCTCAGGCGGATTTGGAAATGAAAATAATTCGATTTGATACTCTTCTCCTACACATAAATCTAATTTATAAGAATCTCGTTCCTTTCTATATACTTCATTCAGTTCTTTAAATCCTAATATTCTAGTATAAAAATCCTTTGACGTCTCATAATTCGAACAAATAATTGCAACGTGATGCACTCTACATATATTCATACTCTCTCTATTCCTTTCTTTACCAAAGATGCATATTCTCTCTTGAAATGAAAAACATATATAGCAGAATATCTCTTTTAGGGGGCTTATCATGAAATTCATTACTTTTTTCGTCGGACTAATTGTTGTTTTCTTGCTCGCTTATATTGCTAGCAATAATAAGAAGCATATTAAATTTAAACCAATTTTTATCATGCTTATTATACAGTTAATTTTAACCTATTTACTACTAAATACAGAAGTCGGCCTCATACTAATTAGAATCATTTCCAGTTTGTTTACCAAGCTACTCGAGTATGCTGCTGATGGAATAAATTTCGTATTTGGTGGCCTTGCAAATAAAGGTGAAATGCCATTTTTCCTTAATGTATTATTACCAATCGTCTTTATTTCTGTTTTAATTGGTATATTACAACATTTCAAAATACTACCATTTTTTATTCATTGGATCGGGTACTTTCTTAGTAAAATAAATGGTCTTGGGAAATTAGAATCTTACAACGCTATCGCCTCTGCCATTGTCGGCCAATCAGAAGTTTTTATTACAGTGAAAAAGCAATTAGCTCAAATTCCAAAACACCGTCTTTATACACTTTGTGCCTCTGCTATGTCAACCGTATCTATGTCTATCGTAGGTGCCTATATGACAATGATTGAACCTAAATATGTAGTAACTGCACTCGTTCTCAATTTATTTAGCGGTTTTATTATCGTACTCATCATTAACCCTTACGACGTTAAAGATGACGAAGATATTTTAGAAATCAAAGGTGAAAAACAAAGCTTTTTTGAAATGCTTGGAGAATACATTCTTGATGGTTTTCGTGTAGCCATTGTTGTCGGCGCTATGCTCATCGGATTCGTCGCATTAATTAGTTGTATTAATGACCTGTTCCTCATTATATTCGGTATTACGTTCCAACAATTAATCGGCTATGTATTTGCACCTATCGCATTCCTTATCGGTGTACCAAGTTCTGAAATTGTCGCGGCTGGCAGCATTATGGCAACGAAGCTTGTAACGAATGAATTTGTTGCAATGATGGACCTCAGTAAAATTTCTAATAGCCTTTCTCCCCGTACAGTTGGTATTATTTCTGTTTTCCTTGTATCTTTTGCCAATTTTTCTTCCATTGGTATTATTTCAGGTGCGGTAAAAGGACTAAACGAAGAACAAGGAAACGTTGTTGCGAGGTTTGGCCTTAAATTACTATATGGAGCTACTCTCGTTAGTATTTTATCTGCAATTATCGTAAGCATTATGTTGTAATTAGGTAAAATTTTATCATTTTCTTATCCCTATCTTTTGTATACAATAACGAATAGGTGTCTTATAAATAATCAAGACATCTATTTTTTATACATGTACAATCGCTTTTATTTAGCGTAAAATATTTTTTATGTGTTTGAATACACTTCTAAATGTATACACTTTGATAGTTTTAAAGGAGAAAAAATGATGAAATCCGACATGAACAACAATACGCGAGCCAAAAAAGGACGCTCAAAGAAAAAACGCCTACTTTGGTTCCTTCTTATTCCATTACTAATTGTAGCACTTGGAGCAGGAGGCTACTCATTCCATATATACAGTAAAGCAAAGTCCGTCTTAAATAATGCTTATGCTGAACTAGGTCGAGGAGATAAGTCCAGTAAACGTGAAAAAGCTGTTAAACCTATGACCGACAACATTTCCGTACTTATTATGGGTGTTGATGAAAGTGAAATTAGGGAAAAAGGTTATGGAAAAGCAACTCGAACAGATGCGTTATTACTTGCAACAATTAATAAAAACGATAAATCCGTTAAACTTGTAAGCATTCCACGTGACTCACGCGTCTACATTAAATCACGTGATAAATACGATAAAATTACACATGCTCACGTATTCGGTGGTGTAGACAGCACAATTGATACGGTAGAGAACTTTTTAGATGTTCCAGTTGATTATTATGTAAAATTCAACTTTAAATCCTTTATCAAAATTGTTGATTCTCTTGGTGGTATTACTGTGGACGTTCCAGTTGAGTTCACAGAGCAAAATAGTAAAGATGAAGCAGATGCAATTCATCTAAAAAAAGGACGTCAACATTTAAATGGAGAAGAGGCACTGGCACTAGCTAGAACTCGTCATATCGATAGTGATTATATGCGTGGCAAACGACAACAGCTTGTATTAGAGGCCATTGCTGAAAAGGCACTATCTCTTAATTCTATTAATAAAATCGGTGGCCTACTAGACGCTGTCGATAAGGATTTAAAAACCAATTTAACGTTTGATGATATGATGACAATTACAAAAAATTCAATGGATTCAAATTTAAAAATGGAAAAAATGCAAGTAGAAGGTACAGATAAATATATAGGCGGTATTTATTATTACGTTCCAAATGAAAAAAGCGTCGATACTATTTCAACTACCCTTCAAAAACATCTCGGTGTTACGAATAAAAATGAACATAAAAAATTATAATAAAAAGGCTGCTAGATCTTTCTAGACAGCCTTTTTATTATATTTTTCAACATATTTTTCATACACATTGTGACAAGAAGTGACAATTATTACAGCGATGTAACATTTTTTATGAAAACATTACACACACAGTGAAAATAATAGTATACTAGTACGTACATAATGTTATTTTCATCATTTTTATACAAAAAATGTAATACATATATTTATACATAAATTTCTGGGGGGAAATACATGAAGCTAAGTAAAATACTGATTGGTTCTGCAATTGCTGGGGGCATATTACTTTGTGTAGGCGGTGTTGGGGGATATCAATATGTATCCAAATTAAATAATCAATTAGATACTACTGCATTACCAAATACTACATTTGAAGGTATTTCTCTCGAAGGAAAAAATAAGAAAGATATTCAAGCAATTATTAATAAAAAGGTAAATGAGTTAGATCAAAAATCCCTTACCTACATATTCCAAAACGATAAACAAACTTACACATGGAAAGATTTAGGGATAAATTATAAAGAGAAAGATATTATTGACAAAATCTTCAAAGAACAAGAAGGAAACGTAATGAATCGTTACAAAATGCGTAAGCAAGCTGAAAACGGTGAATTAAAACGTGACTATAAATTAACACCACAATTAAATGCAACAGCTTATGAAACCTTTATAAAAGATAAATATAATGAAACATTAAAAAATCCTGTTAATGCAGAATTGAGTATTGAAGGCTCAACAGTAAATATTAGTCAAAGCCAAAACGGAGAAAAAATTGATAAAGGGAAACTAAACGGTTTAACAAACGAAGCTATTACTACTGGTAAATCAGATGTTACATTGCCAGTTACATTTATAAAACCAGAACGTTCTACAGAAGACATACAGAAAATGGGTATTAAAGAAGTCATCGCTGAATATTCTACTCCAATGGCCGGCCGTAACGGAAATCAATCATTTAACGTAAATAAGTCAGCCAATACTTTAAGTGGGGTTATTGTCGCACCTGATGAAACGTTTAGTTTTAACGGCCGCGTTGGCGTAACTGATGCTGCACATGGTTACAAATCTGCAGCAGTATATTCACAAGGTAAAGTAATACAAAGTGCAGGGGGAGGAGTTTGCCAAGTCAGTAGTACATTATACAGCGCAGCTTTAAGGGCAGATTTAGGCATTGTTTCTCGAAGCAATCATTCTATGCCGGTAAATTATTTACCACTTGGGCAAGATGCAGCAGTAGCAGATTATGGTCCAGATTTAAAATTTAAAAATAATACGGGCAATCATATTTATATTCAAGCATTTTCAAATGGAGGTAGTATTACTACACGCATTTTCGGTACAAATACTGGTAAAAATGTTGAAGTTTCTTCTCAAGTAATTAGTAGGACTAGTGATAAAATCACAGCGGTTACGTATAAAAAAGTAACACAAAACGGGGAAGTAATATCAAATGGACAAATTTCAAAAAGCGTATATAAAAGCGCTCCAAAAGAATAGATAATATCCACCGAATAGCATAAAGAAAAAGGCGTGATTATATCACGCCTTTTTCTTTTGCAGTAATAGTAAAAAAGTTTCAAGATGGTCTTTCGTTTCTTCTAAAGACCACATACGATTGCCTTGTTTCGTAGCTAATACACACGCCTCTTCCCACGCGTTCTTTTTCTTCATATTTATTAATTCATCACGTAATTTCAAAACAATTTCTTCGTCTTCTTGTTCAATAAACTCTTCCATCACGCTTACTATTTCATCCTCATGAACGCTTAACGTACAGTACGATTTAAGAAAGTATTGTAATGTCGTATACATAATGTACTCCCCCTTCTTATTTATCAGATGGATAAGAAGTAATAATCTTAAACCCTAATTCTCCTGACTTATCTCTTGCTAAAACAGTAACAGTTTTTACTAACTTGTCTTTTACACTCATATTTTTCTTTATTACCGTTTTTCCAACCGGGAATGAATGTGTTGTATTTAATACGAGACGAGCCTCTTTAGAATTTTTTAACCAGTCTTGAATTTCCTTATCATGCTGCTTCAAACTATCTTTTACAGCTTTCGTTGCTGTTTCCTTGTCATAGTATGTACTTGCTGCTGATACTTTATCTGTCTTCAAGCGATTCTTCAAATCTTCTTCTGATTTGCCTACATGTCTTTCAATCGTATGACCATTTTTAGGTGGTCCTTCCATTTCATCTAAAATATTATCACTAATTTTTTCTACTGATGTCGATTGATTCCCTGTTTGTTTCTCTGTTTTTTGTTCTTTTCCTGCACATCCACTTAAGATCAGCATTAGTGCCAATAAACCACTCAAGAAAAGACTACTTATTCGTTTCATCATATCACCTCTTTCATGATTATTATCGCAACTTCAATAAAAGTCAATTTCACAACGAAAAAATCTATCAGTTTTCATTTTTTTATCTGTTTTTCCATATTTACCCGCGCAATTTCATCAACCCTCTATTTTTCGACTTTTATAATATATACCCCCTATATTTTATGATTATTTCCCAGATGAAAACACTGATAATATAACTATAAAACTCTTTTATAAAAAGGTTTTTATAGTATTTTTCAAAACATTTTAAAATACCCCTGTTTTTATATACCCAATACCCATATAAGGTATAAAGACCCCTTCTTATCAACATTTTTCTACATTATGTAAATTTACCCTTGCCTATACAAACGAAATGTGGTGTAATGCAAAAAAAGATAAAGGATTTTAAACAATGGCTGAAACGATTCAAAATTTCTTAACAGAATACTATTCAATCGCAATTCCACTTAGTATCTTAATTAACATCATCATTAGTCTTTTAGGTGTTATTCCTAGCATCTTTTTAACCGCCATTAATATACAGCTCTTCGGTGTAACAAATGGCACAATCATTTCGATCGCAGGTGAGGCCTTAGGGGCCATTATCTCGTTTTATATTTACCGCATGGGCCTTCAAAAGTTCACTCACGATAAAGTAAATAAGTACCCAAAGGTAAAGCGTCTTCTTTATGTACAAGGTAGAGAGGCCTTTCTACTCGTTCTATCGTTTCGATTGATACCTTTCATCCCATCAAGTATCGTGACTTTATTTGCAGCTCTAGGGAAAATGTCATTACTCTCCTTCAGTATTGCCAGTACAATAGGTAAAATACCGGCATTATTGATTGAAGTATATTCGGCATACCAAGTCATGAACGGAACAAATGAAGCGAAGTGGGTTGTAACAATCGCAGGCGTTATTGGATTGTTTTATTTGTGGAAAAAATGGAGAAAAAAATAAAGAAGGAGCATAGGCTCCTTCTTTATTTTTGAGGTATTTTATTACTAGCTCTTCCTTAAAACCTTAGTTTACACCAACAGCACTAAATGATTGCTTAACCGCTGCTACTTCAGCAGAATTTGCACCATATAAGTCTGCAGCAGCTTGTACTGCACCAGCACGAGCTTGACTAAATGTAGTAGATTGCGTGAAATACTGTGTATTTGCACGGTAGTAAATCGCACCTAATTTATCTTTACCGATACCAGTTACAGTTACACCGTAATGCGTACCACCATTTGCTAATAAATAAGCTTGTTTATTAATAATGCCGCTGTTTGTATGAACGCCACCGTTATCACTTGAACCAGTGTAACGCTTAGAATAATGGTCTGGATCACCATATTTCGCTGGATCACTCATAGAGCGAAGCGCGTCTCCTGCTTTACCAGGCGTGTAAATATCTTCACCAATCTCCCAATCTGGGTTACGGTTATCATAGAATTCTACTAAAGTACCAAAGATATCAGAAATCGCTTCATTTAAAGCCCCTGATTCATTTTGATAAATTAGATTTGAACTATTTTCCGTAACAGCATGCGTTAACTCGTGACCAATTACATCAATACCACCAGATAATGAAGTAAACGTTACACCATCGCCATCTCCGTATACCATTTGTGATCCGTTCCAGAATGCATTATTATAATTACTTCCGTAATGAACTGTTGATTTTAACGGAGCTCCTGCATCATTAATAGAATTTCTATTAAATGTAGCTTTATAATAATCATATGTTTTGCCTGCATAGTAATGAGCATCTACTGCTGCTGCATCATACGCTGCATTGAAAACATTATCTGCATCTGCCCATAATGTTCCTGGTAATGTTGAACGGTTTTTCGCATCATATGTGAAAATCGTTGCCCCGCGTGTATTATCTTGTAAGTAGTAAGATGATCCAGATAACGTTGTATTAAGCGACTTCGTATCTCCTAATACACCTTTACCAGTTCCTACTTTATTCGTTCCTGTAACAGGCTTTACAACAGCTTTCGCATCCTGTTTAGGAGCCTCTTGCTTAACTGGTGACTTATCATCATTCGTCACATGATCAATTGTATTAAACTTATTTAATACTTTACCGCTGTCTGCCTCAATGAAATAGTAGTAGTTTCCTGGGCTTGGATCTAAGAAGTTTAGATTTACAACATATGCATATGTTGTTTCCTCACCGTTTTGATATACATATAAGTCCGCTTTTGGTTCTACCTCATATTTCGGTGTTACCCCTAAATCTTGCTGCGCGATTTCAATTGCTTTTGCGCCTTCAATCTTATTTTTATTTTTCAACTTTTCCTTTTTGTCCAAATCAGGTGCAACTGTTCCAGACAATACTTTTAAAGAACCGTCTTTACTTACGTGAGCTACTTGAGTAGAACCCCATACAGGCACTCCTTCGTAAACTTGTTGCATACGTACTACTGTTGAATCAGTTACAGCATCTTTCTTCACTTGTTTCACTTTGAAAGAATCTTGCGCACTCTTTTCCCCTAGCTTGTAATCACCTTTTGCTGCGTTTAAGTAATCAAACACAACAGATTCTGCTTTCTTGCCAGTTGCTTCAGTTAGATCACCAGAAATAAACTCAGGTGACTGTACTGTCTCATTGTACTTCTTCGTAGAGAGTACATTTTTAGAATCCGCAAACGCAGAGCCTGTCCCTCCAAACGTTGTAACTGCCATTCCTGTCGCTAACACTAACGCTAAACTTTTCTTTTTCATGAACCTTCCCCCTAATAAAAATTTTTTTGAAAAAGAGTAGTTTCATATTAGCATTATGTTTCCACTATTAATATACTAAAAATTCAAATAATTATTTTCTCAAGTTTTGTAGAATTTTGAGGAACAAATATTGAAAAATCCCTTTCCGGTTGGAAAGGGGTTTCTGTTAAGAATTTATTAATTCTACTACTTTTTCTCCTTGACCATAAATATCCGATGTCCAAGCATATTGCGGTTCCAATACCACTAATACAGCTACCAAAGCCAAAGCACCAATAATTATTTTTTTCATATTATTTTCCTCCCTTTTCTTCTAATAAATTAATTGCTAATTTATAGTAGTTATTACTTTCCTTAAATTCTAGTAATTCCTCGTGATATCCTGCTAGTTCTAAATACACCATTTTTAATTCCTTTTTATTTTCTTCGCCTCTAAAAAATGGGATTGCCTCAACTTCTAAAAATCTTTTATAAACATCTTTCGTTTCAAAGTATTTATTCTTAAGCATTGAAAGTATATATAGCATACTTTTATACTTTTCATCCCTCTTGGCAACATCTATCCCTTTATTAATCCAATCTTTCGCTTCTTCAAATTCTTTTAATTCAATACACTGCAAAGCGATCTCATACACTGCATCAATATAATTTAAATCCTCTTCCTTTTTGTACTTTAGGCATTGTAAATAATAATCTTTTGCTTTTGCATAATCTTTTAAGTTATAGTACAAGAAGCCTAAATTATTTAAAGCAATAGCTGTTATACTTTCTTTATCAGCAAAAGAATTTGCTTCCCTCAAAATATTATTATAAATAGATAGTGCTTCATTATATTGCTTTTTTTGTATATAACTCAACGCAATAAGTAACTGGCAATTTATCACATAACGGAATTTATATTCATTCTTAAATCCTTCCATTGCTACATTAGCAAAATGTAAAGTCATATGTTCAACTTCTAATTCATTATAAACAAGAGCCAAATTGAAATATATTCCATTCTCATGATAACCTTGTTCCTTTGCCATTACTTCTGTTCGAGTCAAATACTCCAATGCCTTCTTATATCTATGTTGTAAAAAATAATATAACCCTTTGCTATACGTATATAATAATTTTTGGAATGGTGAATACTTTTTGTACATCTTCTTTAAGCTCTCTAACTCTTTTTCGACAGCAGGAAAATCCCTTTTCATAATTAAATAACGTGTATACAGCAGTTTATAATAATTTATAATTTCAAAATCCAATACATGCTTCATTTCACCTTGCAACTCTTCATATATACGTTCTACTTGTTGCTTGTCCAAATGAACTAGTGCATTCAACCATTCATCCAGCTTCCCCTTCACATCTTCTTCTACATCTCTCAAATCCGTCACGGCAATTTCCAGTCTTGTGCAGAGCAATTGTAGAATTTCTTCTGATGCTTCGATCTTTCCATTTTCGATCTTACTTAAGTATGAGACAGAACAAATGCCCTGACATAGTTCTTCTTGTGTCATTTTTTGCTGAAGCCGTTTATAAAAGACTTGTTTGCCTATTTTTTCTAATGTTTGTTGCATTGTCCTCCTCCATTCTCATTACCCCATTACTCTAATAATACATAAAATTCGGAGAAATATAAATTGATAAATATAAATTTTCTAAAAAATATGCATAATTTCATTTTTTTCTCTCTTGACTTCACTTCAATATCTCTTCTTTGCTACGAATGGTGAAAAATTGGTATACTATAACCAAATTATGGAGGTGTTCTCGCGATGACTCATTATAAAGACGATAGTTATGCCTTACATACAGACCTATATCAAATCAACATGGCTTATACATATTGGAAAGATGGTATTCATAATCGCCGTTCCGTGTTTGATTTATACTTTCGAAAGCTTCCATTCGAGAACGGTTATGCTGTTTTTGCTGGCCTTGAGAAAATTGTAGAGTACATAGAAAATTTCAGCTTTACTGAAAGCGATATCGCTTATTTAGCAGAATTACAATTTGAAGAAGAATTCCTTCATTATTTACAAAATATGAAATTCACTGGGACGATTCGTAGTATGCAAGAAGGTGAAGTTGTATTTAATAACGAGCCTTTATTACGCGTTGATGCACCACTCGGTGAAGCACAAATTATTGAAACCGCTCTCTTAAATATTGTGAATTACCAAACATTAATTGCAACAAAAGCTGCTCGTATGAAACATGCTGCAAATAATGATGAGCTTTTAGAGTTCGGCACAAGACGTGCCCACGAGTTCGACGCTGCCCTTTGGGGGACGCGTGCTGCCTTTATTGGTGGTTTCTCCTCTACAAGCAATGTTCGTGCTGGGAAACGCTTTGGGATCCCTGTAGCTGGCACACATGCGCACTCGTTCGTTCAAGCATATCGCGATGAATACGTCGCATTTAAGAAATACGCTGAAACTCATAAAAAGTGCGTCTTTCTCGTTGATACATATGACACATTGAAATCTGGTGTTCCAAATGCAATTCGTGTTGCAAAAGAATTTGGGGATCGTATTGATTTCTATGGTATACGTCTTGATAGTGGTGATATGGCTTATTTATCGAAAAAGGCACGAAAACTACTAGATGAATCAGGGTTTACAAATACAAAAATTATCGCTTCTAGCGATTTAGATGAATACACAATTATGCACCTTAAATCTCAAGGAGCAAAAATTGACGTATGGGGCGTTGGGACGAAATTAATTACGTCCTTTGAGCAACCTGCATTAGGGGCTGTTTACAAACTTGTTGCGATTGAAGATACTGACGGAAAATTAAATGATACGATTAAAATTTCATCTAATCCTGAAAAAATTACCACTCCAGGACTGAAACGAATTTATCGTATTATCAATCGGGTTAACGATCATGCAGAAGGCGATTATATTGCGTTAGATTCTGAAGAACCTGAAAAAGAAGAGCGCTTAAAAATGTTCCATCCAGTTCACACATATATAAGTAAATTCGTAACAAACTTTGAAGCCCGTGAACTCCATAAAGACATTTTCGTTAACGGTGAAAGAACATATGAACTACCAAGTATATTAGATATTCAACAATATAATGAACAGAGTCTCGCTCTATTTTGGGAAGAATACATGCGAACTTTAAATCCCGAAGAGTATCCTGTCGATTTAAGCCAAGAATGTTGGGATCATAAAATGAATTACATTCAAACAGTTCGAGAACAAGTTGAAAAAAACATACAAAAGTAAACAGAGAAGTTTCTCCTTCTCTGTTTTTTTCAATACTATATGGATATTTGTAAAAAATATATTAAAATAATAAGACGAATGTTTTTTATTTGTAAATTTTAATATTATACTATTTAAAAGTAAAATAATATTTGATATTATTTTATTGAATCAATTTCAACAAAATCACTAATAAAAAAGAGGACGCAGGTTGCGTCCTCTTTTTTATAAATCTTTCACTCGTAATACACGCATTGCATTTAACACTGCAAGTAGTGTCACACCAACATCTGAGAAAACAGCTTCCCACATTGTTGCAATACCAAAGGCACCAAGTAATAGAACGATCCCTTTTACACCTAAAGCAAAGATGATATTTTGCCACACTATACTTCTTGTGCGTTTTGCAATTTTTACAGCTGTCGCAATTTTTGAAGGCTCATCAGTCATAATAACGATGTCTGCCGCTTCAATTGCTGCATCTGATCCTAAACCACCCATCGCAATACCAACGTCTGCACGGGCTAATACTGGTGTATCGTTAATACCGTCACCAACAAAGGCAATTTTTTCTTTTCCATGCTTCGCTACATCAATTTTTTCAATCTCTTCTACTTTTTGTTGCGGTAGTAATTCCGCATGAACTTCATCTAAGCCTAATTCTTTACCGACAGCTTCACCAACTGTTTTTGCATCACCAGTTAACATTACTGTCTTTTTAATACCTAGTTCTTTTAACTTTTGAATCGCTTGTTTCGAATCCTCTTTTACCTCATCAGAAATAACAATATAACCTTCATATTTTCCATCTACAGCAACGTGAACTAATGTACCTACTGTTTCTGGTTGTTTAAATTCAATATTTTCTTTTCTCATTAATTTTGCATTACCTGCAAAAATTTCTTTTCCTTGTACTTTTACGACTGTACCGTGACCAGAAATTTCGTTATAATCATCGATTATTTTTTCATCAATTGATTTTCCATATGCCTTTCGAATAGATTGGGCAATTGGATGGTTAGAATACACTTCAGCAAATGCCGCATACTCTAATAACTCTTCGCTTGTAGTACCTTCGCTCGGTTCCATTTTTGTAACTTTGAAAACACCTTTTGTTAATGTTCCTGTTTTGTCAAAAACAATATATTTTACATCATTTAAAGCTTCTAAATAGTTACTACCTTTTACTAACACACCACTTTTAGATGCACCACCGATACCTCCAAAGAATCCAAGAGGAATGGATACAACTAACGCACATGGACAAGAGATTACTAAGAACACTAAAGCTCTATAAATCCACTCAGAGAATGTAGCCCCTTCTAAAATAAGCGGTGGAATAAACGCCATGATCGCCGCTGTAATAACTACAACTGGAGTGTAGTAACGCGCAAACTTCGTAATAAAGTTTTCTGTTGGTGCTTTTTTACTGCTTGCATTTTGAACTAAATCTAAAATTTTCGATACAGTTGATTCACCAAACTCTTTTGTAACTTCAATTGTTAATACACCGTTTTGGTTCACAAAGCCACTTAATACATCATTTCCAACTTCAACTTCACGTGGTACAGATTCACCAGTTAATGCTGAAGTATCTACCATTGATGTTCCTTCAATTACTTTTCCGTCTAATGGTACTTTCTCACCTGGCTTAACGATAATATAATCGCCAATTTGTACATCTTCTGGTGATACTTGTTTCGTTTCATTCCCAACCTTTACATTCGCATAATCAGGACGAATATCCATTAATGAAGTAATTGATTTTCGAGAGCGGTTTACCGCAATGCTTTGGAATAGTTCTCCTACTTGATAAAATAGCATTACTGCTACAGCTTCTGAATATTGTTGAATTGCAAAAGCTCCTACAGTTGCAATTGCCATTAAGAAGTTTTCATCAAATACTTGGCCACGAGTTATGTTTCTTACCGCTCTCCAAACGATATCTCCACCTATTAATAAATAAGCAAGGACGAATAACGGAATTGTTACCATTTGTGGTAAGCCCGCTAATGCAGCAATTGCTGTCAAAATTCCGCCGACCACTAATCTCCCTACCATCTTTTTCACGTTTGCTTCACCATGATCGTGACTATGTCCGTGGTCATGACCGTTCTTCTCTTCACGAACAACTTTCACATCTGGCTCTAACTTTTGAACAACATTTGTTATATTTGCTACAGTCGCTTCTAGTTCTCTTTTATTCGCAACTTCTACTCGTAGTTTCTTCGATACGAAATCAACAGTTGCTTCTGAGACAGCTGGCATTTCCTTAACTTTATTTTCAATTTTCATTGCACAGTTCGCGCAATCTAAACCTTCTAATATAAATACTTCTTTAGCAATTTTATTTTTTGGTTCTTCTTGCACTTTAATATGCGGTTCTAATTTTGTAACGAGTTGTTTTGCTTCCGTAACAACTTCGTTTTCTTTGTTTTGTGCTGTTTCTAAGATCATTGTCTTTGTTGCGAAGTTTACAGAGCAAGAATTTACTCCTTCTATATTCCCAACACCTTTTTCAATTTTCATTGCACAATTCGCACAATCTAAACCATCTAACATCAGTTTCTTTTTCACTAACGCTTCAGCCATCGTTCTCCCTCCTCGCGTTCTTTTTATTCTTCTTCGTTTACGTGTTCAAACGCTTGCTCGAAGATATGAATTACGTGCTGGTCAGCTAACGAATAATAAACAACCTTTCCTTCTTTACGATTCTTCACAAGTTTCGCTTGCTTTAACACACGAAGCTGATGCGAAATAGATGATTGTGTCATTCCTAATAAATAAGCTAAATCACAAACGCACATTTCAGCTTCAAATAGCGCATGTAATATTCTCGTACGTGTACGGTCACCTAATACTTTAAATAGTTCTGCTACTTTACTTAAACTTTCATCAGTTGGAATTGTTTGTTTTACTTGCTCAACAACTTCTTCATGAATTATCGTTTGAGAACATGTCTCTTGTGGTGTTTCTACTTTATTTCCAGCCATTATAGCCCACCTCTTTAATTGAACATATGAACAATCATTCATATATCTTATACTCTTATTATATGAGCGCCTACTCATATGTGTCAATGAAATCTGAATTTTTTTTATGAACATTTCGTTCACATTTTAGTAAGGCATATACATATTTTCCGCATCCTCTATATTCTCATACAAAAAAGGATGTACAATTCGCACACCCTTTTTTCATATTCCGACATAAAATTTCAACAAAGTAATATACATTCCCTTTATTTCAACAAAAGAAAAAGCCTTGCGCGCTCCCTAGACGCACAAGGCTTACTATCTTATATCCCTTTAATCAGCTTTTAATTAGCTTGTTCTAAATTATCCTGCGAACTTCCATCGTCTTTTAAATGACTATGTTTTTTCGAATAAACAAAGTATACAACTACTCCAATTGCTAACCAAACACCGAAGTATATCCATGTTTTTAATGGTAGGTTTACCATTAAGAATAGACAACATGCAACTGAAATGATCGGCAAGATCGGTACAAGTGGTACCATAAATCCACGTTGTAATTTCGGATGCGTTTTACGAAGAATGATAACAGTTACACCAACCATGGCGAATGTTAATAACGCTCCAATATTCGCTAAATTTGACAATTCTTTTAAATCGATAAATCCAGCAATTAAAGCACTACCAATTCCTGTTAACCAAACTGAGAATGTTGGCGCTTCAGTCTTCTTGTTAATTTTCGCGAAAGATTTTGGTAATAAACCGTCACGACTCATAGCGAAGAATACGCGTGTCGTAGCGTAGATGTACGCGAAAATTACAGCCATAATACCAATTACAGCTCCAATAGCAATTACACCAGCCACTTTATCTTGTCCTACAACTTCTAGTACATAGGCCATAGCTTCAGGTACATCTAATTCCTTGTAAGAAACCATACCTGTCATAACGAGACAAACTACAACATAAATGATTGTACAAATGACTAATGAAGCAATAATACCAATCGGTAGATCACGTTGCGGATTTTTTACTTCTTCAGCAGAAGTTGCTAATGCATCAAATCCTAAGAAAGCGAAGAATACTGCTGCTCCCCCCGCGAAAACTCCACTTAAACCGTACGGTGCAAATGGTATCCAGTTTTCTGGTTTCACGTAGAATACACCAACTGCAATGAATAAAACAACAATACCAATTTTAATTAATACCATTATGTTATTCACACGCTTACTTTCTTTCGTACCTCTTGATAATAACCAAGTTATTACTAACGTAACGATAACTGCCGGTAAGTTTACCATACCACCTTGTGCTGGAATCGTTAACAATGCTTTTGGAATTTCAAGTCCCAATCCACTCACTAAGTTATGGAAATAACCCGTCCATCCGCCAGCTACTGCGGCAGTCGTTACGACATATACGGATAGTAATGTCCATCCCATTAAATGAGCAACAAACTCACCAATTGTTGCATACGAATATGTGTACACACTACCTGAAACAGGAAGTGTAGATGCAACTTCTGCATAACATAATGCTGCAAATCCACAAACAATTGCTGCAATCATAAATGAAAAAATAACTGCTGGACCAGCATCTCTTGCTGCTACTAATCCAGTTAATACTAGAACTCCTGTACCAATTATCGCACCAATCCCTAGCATTGTTAGGTCAAATGCCCCTAGCGTTTTCGTCAAAGTTTTACTTTTACTTTCCCCTAACAATTGCGTAACGGATTTCTTTTTAAATAGGTTGGCCACGATGTATGCCCCCTTTTACTAAGAAGAGCTAAGAGGTATTATCTCTTAGCTCTTATCATGTTGTATTATATATTGTTCGATTTTGTTTTGTATAATGCTTCTATTAGCAAGATACTGTTTCTGCTTCTAATAATTCTTTAGCACCTTTGTACTCTACACCGTGAGCTTCTGCAACTGCTTCGAATGTTACATAGCCATCTAATGTGTTAATACCTTTTAGTAATGCAGAGTTACCTAGGCAAGCTTCTTTGTAGCCTTTGTTAGCAATTTGTACTGCATATGGTACTGTTACGTTTGTTAATGCAAGAGTTGATGTACGTGGAACCGCACCTGGCATGTTTGCAACTGCATAATGAACAACGCCGTGTTTTTCATAAGTTGGGTTATCATGAGTTGTAATACGGTCAGTTGTTTCGAAAATACCACCTTGGTCAATCGCGATATCTACAACAACAGAACCTGGTTCCATTGATTGAATCATTTCTTCTGTTACAAGTTTTGGCGCTTTTGCACCTGGGATTAATACTGCACCGATTACAAGATCAGACTCTTTAACAGCTTCTGCAATATTGTAAGGATTAGACATTAAAGTTTTTACTTGGTTTCCGAAAATGTCATCTAATTGACGAAGACGTTCTGCGCTTAAGTCGATGATTGTTACATCCGCACCTAGTCCAACTGCAATTTTAGCAGCATTTGTACCAGCTTGTCCACCACCGATGATTGTTACTTTACCACGTTTAACCCCTGGAACACCTGCAAGTAAGATACCTTTACCGCCTTTGTTTTTCTCAAGGAATTGTGCACCAATTTGTGCAGCCATACGACCAGCTACTTCACTCATAGGTGCAAGTAATGGTAGAGAACGGTTTTCTAATTGTACTGTTTCATATGCAATTGCAACAACTTTCTTCTCAATTAACGCTTTGGTTAATTCTGGCTCTGGAGCTAAGTGTAAGTATGTGAATAAGATTAAGCCTTCACTGAAGTGTTTGTATTCGCTTTCAATTGGTTCTTTAACTTTCATAACCATTTCCATGTTCCAAGCTTCTTCAGCTGTATCAACAATTTTTGCTCCCGCTTCAACATACTGAGCATCTGTGAAACCAGATCCTAACCCTGCACCCTTTTGAATGAATACTTCGTGATTGTTACGAATTAAATGCACAACACCTGCTGGTGTCATTGCCACACGGTTTTCGTTGTTTTTAATTTCTGCTGGTACCCCAATACGCATAATGAAATGCCCCCTTATAATTAACAGAAAAAAGAGATTCTTTTTTCTTTTTGTAATAATTAATAACTTATGTCCTTATTCTAGCATAACTTAAAAGTTATGAAAACGCTAACATACCATTTTTCTAAAGTTTATATATTTAGAATAGTGTAAATATATAAAACATTGATTCTATTAGGGGTTTCGTGGCATTTCACTATCTATCACTCTATTTTTATTATACTTCTTCAAAATAAATAGTAATCATTTATTATTTGACAATAATGTAACAATGTAAGAAACCTAAGTGACAACGTATACATATACAGTTATTACTTTACTTAATACTTTAGAGATATATTCTTTTCACAAAAAAACAGCTGCTAGCATTTAGCTAGCAGCTGGATAACTTATAAATAGTTTTGAAAACAAATCATCTGTCGTTTCAGTAATTTTATCAAACAGATCACTTTCTTCCGCTTCTTGCTCTTTTAACATCTTAATTGTTTCACGTGCATCTTCAGGGTAATCGGTTATGATACCATCTACGTTTAACTTATAATATGCCTTTAAATTTTCCATATCATTTACTGTCCATACGTAAATTGGTTTGTTTAACTTCCTTGCTTCTTTTACTAATTTCTTATTTAACATATATTCTTCTGCTACGTAAAAGTCAGCCTTCACATTCTTTAAGTTAGCTCTACTTGCATACAATATATACCCTACTTTTATATCTGGATTTGCACGCTTAAACTCTTTAATAAGCGGATAGTGTAACGTTTGAATTACACATTGCTTCTCAAATTCATTATCTTTAATCGTTTTTAAGACTTTGTTTACAAAATCTTTTTCGCCCCCATGAAGCTTCACTTCTATATTAAGTTTGATTTTGCCATTTGCTAGCTTAATGATTTCATCAAGTGTACTTATTTGTCCTGAAAGTCCATCTTGACTAAGGGTAAGCTGCCTTAACTCAGCCATCGTTAAATCTGACACATGCACATTGGCATTGGCAAGACGCTTCAGCTTCAAATCATGTATAACCGCTAGTTCACCGTCTTTCGTTTGTAATACATCTATTTCAGCGTAGTCTGCTTTTGCATCAATAGCACCTTGCACAGCTTCTTTCGTATTTTCTACGCCTTTTGATATATACCCGCGGTGCGCCATAATAATCGGTTCTTTATACGAATTTGAAATAAACGTTACAATGAAGGCAACGACCATTCCGGCAGTAATAATTCCTACAATGTATACGCCAATGAATTTCCAACGATGTTTTTGGAAGAAACATTTATCTGCTTTCGTTTTCGAATAATCTAATCCTTCTTCTAATAAAACATCCTCAACCGGAACCTTTTGTAAGTATAATCGCGTAATCGCCATAATATAAAACGGCGTCACGATAAAGCTGAATAAATACAATGTGCTCGTTAAAAATACAGAAATCGTTGATTCAGCTAATAATGCAAATGTTCCTTTCGGGTTTGTAAATTCATAAACACCCCATAGGCACAATAAATACATTCCCAAAAACACGACATATACAATTCCAATTGAAATAAAAAATCCTACTAAAAAGAGTAGTACTTTAAAAAAGCTTTCCTTTACTAAAGTTGCACTTTTACGTGCTGCCACGCGAAATGATTTTTGCTCTAAAACAACAATAGGTAGAACGAAAATCCATCGAAGATTCAAATACGCGACTACAGCAAAGAACGTGTAATAACCAACTTGTCCCATCGTTGTCTTAAACAGTTCTCCTGTAATGAAGTTAGGAATTTGAATTTGCGGGATTAATGCCGTTTCATATCCCATATTTAAAAGAGGCAACAATACGACAGCATATAAAATAAATCCTGGTAAGCAATATGTGAAAAGAGTAGGTAAATACGTTACCGTTTTATATAAAATCGGACGTAATTTCACCTTCTGTCTTTTATGAGCGAAATACGAAATAATAATAAGCACCGCAAATTCTGTAAAGATAAGAAACAGTGCTAACAATGACAAAATTACGATTGCTAAGATGCCATAAGGCGTCTTTAAAAACGCTAATAATTCATCATTTGTCGCATTTGCATAACCACCAAAATACAATAATTTATTAAAAATGATTCCAAATAGTGGAACAAACACAATCGCTGCTAATAATTTATAAGCAAGTTGAAAAGTTAATACATTCCAAAAAGCAAATTTAACTGTTTGAAAGGAATGTCTCATTACTCCTGGTATAGATAGTTTTTTACGGTGTTGCATATATTCCTCCAAATTCTAAAACGGTATTTGAGATGGATTCCACATTTCCAGTTCTAATCCATCTTTTTAATAATAATATATTCCGCTTAACATGAACACTCTTATACATATAATGAAAAAAGTGATGGCTACTTCCCATCACTTTTTCATTTATTCTATTTTTTCTCTAACCCTTGTCCAAATGCTTTCAAGAAGCTAAAACCGAATGTAATAGCTCTATTGATATCTGGATCTTTTAATACTTTAAAGAAATCCATCACTTTTGTTTTTTTACCACTATTTAATTCGTCTGTTGCAAATTGCAATCCTGTAACTAAACTTGACGTAATTTGCTTCGTTATTTCTGGGTCAACTGAAGATAACGCTTCTCCTGCCCCCATCATATTGTTTAACGCATTTTTAACGGGTTCACGATTTAATTGCTCCACAGCGATTTTTGAAACATCTTCCTTCGCAGCAAGTAAACTAATTGCCGCATCTAATATACCAGCCTTCTGCAACTGTGCTAAAAGCTGCATCGTTTCTTCTACTGCTTCACGATTATTAGATAGCTCATTTAGAAGTTCATCTGCTACTTGCTGTTTCTGTTCTTCCTCTGTTACAACTTTCTTTTTAATTACAGTAATTTCTTTCGCCACTATCTCCGCCCCCTAGTCCACAAGTGATACGTATTGTTTTCTTTGCCATTTTTGCTGGATTTCAACACCGTTTTGCGGATTACGCTTTTTATCTCTCGGGTTTGAAGATGGTAACGGACGATTCCCTTTTTCACGTAGTACACGCATCTTTACCATCGTTTGTTTGTACGCTGGTGTACACGTATAAATATCTGTCGCCGTTCCAGTTAAAATATTGATTGCCTCTTCATTTACCGTTGCATGCATCGGTAAATATAGCTCTTTCCCCGTTACACGATCTGTAACAAGTGCCTGTACTTTAATTTTCCCAAATGGTGATGCTAATTCTACAAGACCACCATCTTTCACATTGCGCTCTAGAGCAAGTTCAGGCGAGATTTCAACGAACACTTCAGATACTTTAGATAAAATACCAGCCGATTTATTCGTCATATTCCCTTCATGGAAATGTTCTAACATACGACCATTATTTAAAAGTAAATCATACTCATCTGGCGCTACAACTGGTGGTACCCATTCATCTAATGATAGACGAGCTAGTTTATCTGGGAAGTTAAATCCGTCCACATATAATAGTGGTGTATCGCTACCATCATGGCTACCCCAACATAAACTATTCCATCCTTCTAAACGATCGTATGTTGCCTGAGAATATAAAGGTGCAAGCGATGCAATTTCATCCATAATTTCACTTGGACTTTCATAATTCCAGTCCCCGCCAAGTGCACGAGCTACTTTTTGTAAAATCCACCAGTCTGGTTTTGAATCACCAAGCGGCTTTAATACTTCATATAATCTTTGAATACGGCGCTCTGTATTCGTAAATGTTCCCTCTTTTTCTAAGCTTGGTGCTGCCGGTAAAATAACATCAGCAAAACGAGCTGTTTTCGATAAGAACATATCTTGAACAACAAGGAAATCTAAATTCGCTAAAATATGTTGTACATGGTTGGCATTCGAATCTACTAAAGCCATTTCTTCACCCATAACATACATACCACGCAGCTTTCCTTCATCTGCCGCAAGTAACATTGCAATATTATTTAACCCTGGTACCTTCGGAATTGTAGTACCGTATGCTTTTTCAAATTTCGCACGGAGCGCATCATCTGAAACTGCTTGGTAACCTGGAAGCCAGTTTGGTAATGTTGCCATATCACAAGCGCCTTGTACGTTATTATGTCCGCGTAATGGATATGCTCCTGCACCAGGACGACGATAGTTACCCGTAACAAGCAATAGATTTGAAATTGCTGCTGAAGTTGTACTTCCTCCAGTATTTTGAGTTACACCCATTCCCCAAAGTACACAAGTACCATCTGCTTCATATACCATACGAGCCATTTCTTTCAGATTTTCTTTCGAAATCCCCGTAATTTCTTCTGTATAATCAAGCGTATACTTTTCTACCATTTTGCTATATTCATCAAAATTCTTCACATTTTCAGCTATGAACTTTTTATCGTGCCAATCTTGATCAATAATATATTTCGTAATACCAGCGAGCCATACATAATCAGTTCCTTGGCGCGGATGAATGAATAAATCCGCACGCTCTGCCATTTCATGTTTACGAAGGTCCGCCACAATTAATTTTTGGTCATGTAATTTATGAGCACGTTTTACACGCGTCGCAAGTACAGGATGTCCTTCTGTTGGATTTGCTCCAACGATAATGACAAGACCTGCTTCCGCAATATCCTTCACTGTTCCAGCGTCCCCGCCCATACCGACAGTTTTAAATAAACCGTCTGTTGCTGGAGATTGACAATAACGAGAACAGTTGTCTACATTATTCGTTCCATATATTTGACGGGCTAATTTTTGCATAAGATAATTTTCTTCATTCGTTACTTTTGAAGAAGAAATAAACCCAAATGCATCACTGCCATATTCTGATTTAATATGCTGCATATTGGATGCCACAACTTCAAGAGCCTCTTCCCATGAAGCTTCAACAAACATATCTCCTTGGCGAATTAATGGCTTTGTAATTCGATCTTCACTGTTTACAAAATCCCATCCAAATTTGCCTTTTACGCATGTGGAAATACCGTTAACCGGCGCATCTGAAACAGGCTGTACTTTCAAAATGTGGCGGTCTTTCGTCCATACTTCAAATGAACAACCTACACCACAAAATGTACAAACTGTTTTTGTTTTATTCACTTTCGTCTTACGCATCGCAGCCTCTACTTCTGAAACTGCTAAAATACTACTATATCCAGGCTCTACATCCTTTACAAAATCGATCATCGGATCTAACACATCTGGTTTCAATCCAGTCATGAATCCAGCTTCACCCAGCATTGTTTTTTCCATTAACGCATTACATGGACATACTGTTACACACTGCCCACAACTTACACAAGATGAGTCATTTATACTTACACCATTGTCCCATATAACACGTGGACGGTCTAAGCTCCAATCAATCGATATAGTTTCATTCACTTGTAAGTTTTGACATACTTCTACACACTGCCCACAAGCAATACATTGATTTGGATCATATCGATAAAATGGATGTGACATATCCACTTCACACGCACTTACTTTCGGCTCATACGGATATTTCTGTTCCTCAATTCCCATCATATGTACTGTATTGTGGACTTTACAGTTACCATTATTGTTATCACAAACGGTACAATACAATAGATGATTCTCTAATATTCGATCCATTGCCTCAGTCTGTGCCTCTTTTGCACGCTGGGACTGTCTTTCGATATGCATACCGTTCTCTAATTTCGTTGAACAAGCACGCAATAATTTTCCATTTACTTCTACAATACACGTATCACAAGTTTGAATTGGATCTACTTCTGGTACATGACAAATTTGAGGATGTTCCAAATTACTCTCGTTAAATAATTGTAGTATCGTCTTTTCACCTGATGCAGAAAATTCTTTACCATCGACGGTTACACGGACTGTCTGTTCTGCCATAGTTTCCCCTCTCCTTACAACCAACTGTACAACACAATTATGAATCCGTTTTCAAAACTGCATTACTGTACATATTTTTGAAACGCTCTACCCAAATACTTTCTTATGAAGTCGATTCTAGATGTTATAAGGTATAACTACGAAAGCTTGAAAATATCACTATTCTACAGTTCTATTATATCGTACATATACAATAATAACCAAAATAATCTGTGATCTTCTTGCTAATAGGTGTTTTTATTTTTCCCATTGTTTTATGATAAATGTGGGAGAGAAATACATATAAAAGGGGAATTAAATATGAGGCCTACGCAAGAGACTTATAAAATTGTACGTTATCAATCTGGTACATTTTCAAAACAACTTGACGAGATTGTTACAGAATCTCCTATTACTATTAAATTGAATGGTGAAGAATATGTAACAGTCGTATGCACACCAAATTATATTGAAGATATGGTAATTGGTTTTTTAATTTCTGAGGGGATTATTTCTTCCTATAACGATGTTGAAGAACTATGGGTTCAAAAAGATAACGGAATTGTCCATGTAAAATCATCAAAAGTG
This sequence comes from Bacillus sp. AF62, assembly GCF_050312695.1. NCBI lineage: Bacteria > Bacillati > Bacillota > Bacilli > Caryophanales > Bacillaceae > Bacillus > Bacillus sp. AF62. Next base: position 98,728 of record NZ_JBNPJZ010000021.1, read on the forward strand.
AATCCGCTCTATCAAACTTTATATAATAAACGATACATCACTTCTTGCTGCGGAAAAGGTAGACAAGGTTTTATTTTCGTAAACGACGCAGCAAAAGCAAAAGACTTACATGATATACATGTAAAAATTACTCCTGAAGAATGCTTTCACTTAATGAATACCTTGCAACAATCTTCTACTACATTTCGCCAAACTGGCGGTGTTCACAATACCGCGCTATGTGATCGAAACAATGTCCTCCTATCAAGAATGGATATTGGAAGACATAATGCATTAGATAAAATATATGGTCATTGTTTGCGTAACGATATATCCATTAAAGGAAAAATCATCGCATTTAGCGGACGTATTTCATCCGAAATTTTACTCAAAGTTTCAAAAATCGGATGTGAAATTGTTCTATCTAAATCAGCTCCAACAAAACTAGCATTGCAACTTGCCCATGATTTAGGCATTACAGTCGTAGGATTTATTAGAAATGAATCTTGTAATATTTACACGCATCCACATCGAATTGATGGGTATCAATCGAATAACTAAAATAGCTCCTCGATTGAGGAGTTATTTTAGTTATAAAAATGTAATATATTAAACACTTGAATAGTTAATAAAGTTAATATATAATTTCATTACATAATTAAAACAAAATATTGTAGCATATATCTTTTCATTCTTTTACAAATTAAAAGAGACTGCTAACAAAACGCATCCACATTCTTATAAAAATAATGGATTTATTTTATTTAAAATCACCCAAGGAGGTTACAACAATGGAAATTCGCTTATTAACGACAGAGGACGCAGAAATATATTTAAAAGTTTGTATGGAAGGTTTAACGAAGAACCCGGAAGCTTTTAGCTCTTCTTATGAAGATGTTCTTAAACATGAGGATCCTGTAGCTGCTATGGCAAAACGATTAAGCAATCCGGATAAGTATACTCTAGGGGTCTTCAAAGATAACGATTTAATTGGTATCGCTACTTTAGAAACAAAGGCTTTCATTAAACAAGAACATAAAGCAAAAATCGGTTCCGTTTTTGTTTCCCCTAAAGCGCGTGGCCTTGGAGCAGGACGCGCTCTAATTAAAGCAATTATTGAAAATGCCGATAAATTACATGTAGAACAACTTATGCTCGATGTTGTAGTTGGTAACGATGCAGCAAAAAAATTATATGAGTCATTAGGTTTCCAAACTTACGGCGTACAAGAGCGTTCATTAAAACATAACGGTCAATATTGGGACGAGGAACATATGGTTCTGTTCTTAAATGATTAATACTTCAATATAAGGTGAAACTTTACTCAGTGGGGGAGTTTTCCAAAAACATCTTTCTTAATAAGAAAGATGTTTTTTTCATTACAACAATGTAATCTTCATGTCACCTTTATCGATCGTACCAAACCTTTCCATTCATTATACTAAAAATATAAAGTGAAACTTTACTCAGTGGGGAACTACATCCCACGCTGATCGCATGTACTTGATATGTAGAGGAGAATGTGACATGAAACAAAACAAACGAGCTATGCTTTTAATATTTACTACAGCAATTGTAACTTCTGGATTAGCAATTTTACCTTGGTTTATTATATGAACACTCCCCCTAACAATGAAAAAAGCTGATTGCTTCTTAAGAAGCAATCAGCTTTTTTTATATTATAAAATCCCCAAAATTTTATTTACGCAACTTATAATAATAACCATAGATACGGCAACGCACATGACAACCGTATTACGATCTTGCTTTTCTTTTTTTGAAATTTCTTCTTTTGAATTCATGTGTATGATCTCCTTTTAAAAAAAGTGTGAGATAGGAAATTTTTCTTATCCGATGCGAGGTGAATACGAAAACCCTCTCTATCTCACATACACAATAGAATGGAATTGTCATTTTATAAATAAAATGACATGACGTTATGTCGCAACATAGGGTATTTTGTGTCGCTACGTTTTCTATTATAAAAAATAGTTGTGCAAAACTAGTGCATTTTTTATGTCAATTACTCTGAGCGAAAAAATCAGCCCTCCATTCAATCACATAAAAAGAGTTTTTTATTATTTTCATGTAAACTATACAAGTAGAATGAACAGTTTGGGGTGCACAAGATTATGGTAAAAATTTTATTAGTAGACGATGAAGAACGTATGTTGCGATTATTAGATCTGTTCTTAAGCCCTCGCGGCTATTTTTGTATGAAAGCTACCTCTGGCCTTGAAGCACTAAAATTAATCGAACAAAAAGAATTCGATATTATTTTATTAGATGTTATGATGCCAAATATGGATGGGTGGGATACTTGCTATCAAATTCGTCAAATTTCCAACGTTCCTATCATTATGTTAACAGCTCGCAACCAAAACTACGATATGGTGAAAGGCCTCACGATGGGCGCAGATGATTATATTACAAAACCATTTGATGAGCATGTATTAGTCGCACGAATCGAGGCTATATTACGCCGTACAAAAAAAGATGGATTTGTTAGTTTTAATGGTATTGAGTGGGATAAAACGAAACATACCGTCACAGTGTACGATGAAAAAATCTCGCTAACTCCTATCGAATTTTCGTTACTCGGACTATTTTTGCAAAATACAAACCGTGCTTATAGCCGAGATGATTTAATCGAAAAAATTTGGGGCTATGAAACAGATATCGAATATAGAACAATTGACTCACACATTCGTAATATCCGTGATAAACTACGCAAAAAAGGATTTCCGATTGAAGATTACCTAGAAACGGTCTATAAAGTCGGATATAAATGGAAAAGTGAATAATTACTTCGGTCAGTGGGAAATCGTATACCACTGACTCTTTATTATGAATAAGGTATGGTGAAAAAATGAGTAAACTTTCCCTTAAAATTGGGACATACTTTTTAATATTAGCTTTATGTATTGAAACAATTGCTTTCGTATCTTTTTATAAAAGCCTTTCAAAAATGCGTATTGTAGAGGAAACAGATGCTCTTTTAGAGAAAGGTAATCGCTATAGTAAAAAAATTAAAAGCCGCGAGAGACGGGATGAATATTATAAAGAAATGAAACACGCTGAACATAATAAAAATCCTAAACGTCCTGTGTACCCTGAGTTCGATATTACGAATGAGGCTGCACACTTAGTTGAATCGGAATCAATTTCTAACTCCGATATAGCTATCATTATTACTGACCATAACGGCAAAATTATTTCCACCTCAGAACCCGTAACAAAAGATATGCAAAAACAACTTACTTGTAAAACAGAAACTGTCCCAGACGGCGGGTTGGTCGTTGAAAGGAACTGGAAAAAATCAAAGTTCATCACAACAGTAAGTCCACTTAACACAACAAAGTTTCAAGGAAAGCTATATATGTTATTAAAAACATCTTTCCTAGAAAATATGTTACTTAAACTCATGAACCAATTTCTTATCATTAGCGTTTTAACAATTATTTTAACAACAATTTCTGTCTTTGTTTTTTCACGCGTTATTACAGAACCACTTGTAAAAATGAAGAGAGCGACAGAAAAAATGTCAAAATTAAACAAGCCAATTCAATTAGGTATTAAACGAAATGATGAACTCGGAAGTTTAGCAAAAACAATTGAAGATTTATCGAGTGAACTTACGTATATGAAAAAAGAGCGCAATGAATTTCTCGCTAGTGTCGCTCATGAACTATTAACTCCATTGACCTATATGAAAGGTTATGCGAAGGTAGCAAAGAGAGACTCTTTAACAAAAGAGGAGCGAGAAGAATACTTACAAATCATTGAGGATGAAACGGATAGTGTAACCGATCTCGTCCAAGATTTATTTATGCTTGTACAATTAGAACAACACCAATTTGTTATAAAAAAACAAAAAGTGCTTCTTCAGCCATTTTTAGAACGAATGGTAGAAAAAACAAAAACAACATTAACAAATAAGCAAATGCAGCTTCATGTATATTGCAAAGATGATTTAGAAGTTTGTATAGACGAAAGACGTATGGAACAAGTTATGTTAAATTTATTACACAACGCTTATCAACATTCGCCAGAAAACACAGCCATTACGATACGTGTACTTACAAAAACAGATTCTTTTACAATAAGTGTACAAGATGAAGGTGAAGGTATTCCTGAAGAAGATATCCCGCATATATTTGACCGTTTTTATCGTGTCGATAAATCTAGAACACGAGCTACAGGCGGAAAAGGTATCGGGCTAGCTGTTGCAAAGGAAATTGTAGAATTGCATAACGGTTCTATTCTAGTAACAAGCCAATTAGGAGCGGGAACAAACTTTATAATCGAGCTACCTTTTGAATAATATGCGTGTGAAAACACCAGTAGTAGTAAACACTACTGGTGTTATTTTGTTCATAAAAACAGCTCATATAAGCTAAGCTTTTGAAATTATTCTTATTTCAATATAAAATAAAGGTACATTTGCAAAGATTTGGAGGGTGATATAATTGGATATCCATGTATTAACAAAAGACGAAGCAGAAATTTACTTAGAACTTCGCGTAGAAGGATTAAAGCAAAACCCTGAAGCATTCAGCTCTTCTTATGAAGATATTATTAATAAAGAGTGTGCGATTGAATATAAAGCACAAAAATTAGCACAAGATGAAAACTATACGCTAGGTGCATTTAAAGATGGAAAATTAATCGGGGTTGCAACACTGGAAACGAAACCATATGTAAAACAAGAACATAAAGCTAAAATCGGTTCTGTATATGTATCTCCAAAAGCACGCGGACTTGGAGCAGGAAAAGCACTTATTAAAGAATGTCTTGAGCTTGCTAAATCTTTAGAAGTAGAACAAGTTATGCTTGATGTTGTCGTTGGAAACGATGGAGCGAAAAAACTTTATGAATCATTAGGTTTTAAAACATTCGGTGTACAAGAACGTTCATTAAAATATAACGGACAATATTGGGACGAAGAGCATATGGTCTTATTCTTAGATGAAAATAAATAATAAAAAACATCCTCATGTTTGGAGGATGTTTTTTACTTTCTTGTAAACCATGCCTTATGTAATAATTGAATCGCTTTCGCAATCTCTTCCTCTGATAATATCGCAAACCCTAGTAAAACTACACTCTCAGGTGCCGTACCGTCTTTATAGTACGTAGACACAGGATATATTTTGATACTATGTTTCGCAGCTTCTTGAATTAATTCTTCTTCCCGCATTCCATTATGCACTTTTAATAAAATGTGTAATCCCGAATCTTCTCCTATCACTTCAACACGATTAGAGAAATACTTCTCTATTTCAAAAACAAGTCGATCTCTCTTCTTTCGGTAGACAACACGCATTTTATGAATATGTTTTTCCCAATATCCTTCATTTAAAAATCTTCTAATCACTTCTTGATCTATTCTTGAAACACTTTGTGTATAAAATAAATATTGCTGTTGATACTTTTTAATTAATTTCTTCGGCAACACCATATAGCTCATCCGTAGCGATGGCAATAATGCTTTAGATAGCGTCCCCATATAAATAACTTTCCCCTCTGTATCTAACCCTTGCAGCGCCGGTATAGGCTTTCCAGAATAGCGAAATTCACTATCATAATCATCTTCAATAATATACCTGCTCTCTTCTTTCTTTGCCCATTGTAAAAGCTGCACCCTTCTCGTAATAGGCATAATCATTCCATATGGAAACTGATGGGAAGGTGTAACAAATACAACATTCGCATTGCTATTTTCTAAATCTGCAATACAAATTCCATCTCTATCTAAAGATAACATTTGGACTCTTGCTTCTCCTTGTTCAAAAACAACCATCTTCCTATGATACCCTGGGTTTTCAACTGCATAATTGCTTCCCTTTAACAATTGAAACAATAGTTTCACTAATATTTGTGTTCCCGCTCCTAATACAATTTGACTAGCTGAACAACGCACACCTCTAGATTCATACAAATAATTCGCAATCTCTTCTCTTAAGCTTGCTTCTCCTTGAGGGTGTCCTAGAAAGAGAAGTTCGTTATTATGCGGCTGCCATACTTCATTTACAATTTTCCGATACATATTGAATGGAAAAGCATTTGTATCAATTCCTGTTTGTGTAAAATCAAATTTATAACTCTTCTCCTGAAACGGTACTTCTTCTATTCTATCTCCGCTATCCTCTACATGAACCATTTGCTCAATTTTGCATACAAAATAGCCTTTTCTCGATATCGACTCAATATAACCTTCTGCAAGTAATTGTTCGTACGCTGCCTCTACTGTATTTTTACTTACCTGTAAATGTATCGCTAACTTTCGCTTAGCCGGTAATTTCGTAAAAGGGACAATCGATCCATCTTTAATTTCTTTTTTTATATACTCATACAATTGCACATATAATGCCTTTTTACTATTCATATTTAAATTAGGCGTTAATTCTAACATAGTATCTGACCCCTTAATAAAACTAAAATCTGATACTTTTTATAGTACCAGAAGTTATATATAATTCCTTTTATCATGTCACACATAAAAAATCAAATACTGGAGAGGAGAAACATGATAATGAACAATGGTAGACGTATCGGACTCATTATGATTATTACAGGGGCTACATTATGGGGATTATCTGGTCCAATGATTCAGTGGCTATTTCAGCATACTAATGTATCCTCAATTGATTTTTTAACAATTCGATTGTTGCTTGCAGGAATATTTATTTTGTCTTTCTTACTTATAAAGAAACAAAACATATTTCAAATTTGGAAACACCCTAGATATTCTATACAACTTATTATTTTCTCTATTCTCGGCATGCTTGGTGCGCAATACGCCTTTATCGAAACGGTTCATATTAGTAATGCAGTCACAGCAACACTATTTCAATTTCTAGGTCCTGTTCTTATTACCATGTATGTTGCATTTGAACAAAGAAAATCCCCTGCTTCCATGCAACTATTCGCAATTATAGCCGCGCTAATAGGAACATACTTTATTATTACAAATGGCTCAATTGAAAATATTGTTTTATCCAAAGAAGCTATTATTTTTGGACTATTAACAGCAATCGGATTTGCATTTTATACCCTTCATCCGGCTTCTCTCATTAAAGAATGCGGGACAACTGTAGTAATGGGTTGGGGAATGTTAATCGGAGGAATTGCACTACTTATTTATAATCGTTCATTCGGGTGGAATCAATTTTCACAAACCCTCACACTAAAAACTTTTTCTATGCTTATTCTTATCATTATTAGTGGTACCCTTTCTTTCCTTCTATATATCGGTAGTCTTAAATATTTAGCAGCAACAGAAACAAGCATTTTATCTAGCATTGAACCCCTTGTAGCTGCCATCGTTTCAATCACTTGGCTAAATGAATCTTTTGGAACATATCAATTATTAGGCGGCGTATGTATCGTTCTGTCCGTTATTTTTTTGACGATGCCTCAAAAAGAAACCGAACCAACCTATACAACGGAACAAATATAAAATGAAACTTTAATTAGTGGGGACTATCTCCCACTAATTATTAACCTACACCAATCGGGCTTTTACGGGATAAAAATGTCAAAAGAGGTCGTACAAAACTTACGACCTCTTTTTATACTTTAAAGGAATTGTCCCGCCTTCTAGCAAATACAATTACACTAACAATAAAAACTAGGAGTGTGGCACCATGAAAAAAATTGGAACTATGCTACTTCTCTCCTTCCTCATCACTGGATGCACACAAGCACAACCTGATTCAAAAGCATCTAAAACTGAAGCTGTCGCAACGTCATCCACTCAAGTGAACGCACCTTCCTTCTTTCACCTTAGTGTTTTAAAAGATGTAAATTGGGAAGAAACACCTTCTTTCATAGAAGGAAAAATGCCTTTAAAAGGCATCGAAGGTAAAGTCGCAATGGCTGATAGTCCTATTATCGCAAATGAACAAAATGAAATAATGTGGTACTTTCTAGATTCTGAAATACCAACTGGAAAATTGTCTATTATTGCGCTAAAACAAGGATCTGTAACTCCAACACCAGTACTCTTTCAAAAAGAAACTTCCAAACAAACTTGGACTACTTCAAATACAATCGATTCTACTACAAGCGAACTCCCTCTCGCTATGTCACTACCTTCACCTGGATTATGGTTATTAAATATATATGTGAATGAAAAATATTATAATCAGTTTGTAATCACCGCTAAGTAAAGTGACAAAGATAAATCACTTCCTTACAACAATGTAATTTCTACGTCATGTACTTCGATAGTTGAATTATCTCTCTTCTCTTATACTTAAAGTAAGAAATGAAACGAGGAGAGATGAGAGATGAAAAAAATGATAGAAGTGATCGTAGCAGTAACTGAGGTTTTAGTGAATGGTAAACAAGTTGCAATGGAATTAAATAAATAGTGAAGAAACATAAATAATTCTACACTTCTTCATTATTTTGATTTCTTATCTCAAAAAAGCAGTGCCTTTTAGGCACTGCTTTTCGCTATTAATAACGTGGTATTTTCGTAATTTGCGCGACGCCCGAATCAATAGCTGCTTTCGCTACTGCTTCTGCAACACTTGGAACAACTCTTTTATCTAATGGATTCGGGATTACATAATTCGCATTACGTTCTTCATCAGTAATGATGTTAGCGATCCCATATGCTGCCGCTAATTTCATCTCTTCTGTAATATCAGTTGCGCGCACATCTAACGCACCGCGGAATATTCCGGGAAACGCCAATACATTATTTACTTGATTCGCATAATCCGAGCGCCCAGTTCCTACTACAGCTGCCCCAGCCTCTAATGCATCCTCAGGGAAGATTTCTGGAATTGGATTCGCCATTGCAAACACAATTGCTTTCTCATTCATCGTCTGTACAAGTTCTTTCGTTAATACGTTAGGAGCAGATACGCCAATAAAAATATCAGCTTGGTGAATCGCTTCTTTTAACGTTCCACGCACATGTTCACGATTTGTCTTTTTTGAAACTTCAATTTGTGCTTCGTTCATCCATGTTTCACCTTCACAAACAATACCTTCTAGGCTAACTAGCGTAATGTGCTTTGCACCAGCCTTTAATAATAATTTTCCAATTGCAATTCCTGCCGAACCCGCACCGTTAATAACGATTTTCACATTATCCATTTGTTTGCTAACAACTTTTAATGCATTAATAACAGCTGCTAAAACGACAATAGCTGTTCCATGTTGATCATCATGGAATACAGGAATATTCGTTTCTTCTTTTAATCGTTTTTCAATTTCAAAACAACGCGGTGCTGCAATATCTTCTAAATTAATCCCTGCAAATGTAGGCTCTAAATTTTTTACAAGGGTAACGATTTCATCTACATCCGTTGTGCCTAAACATAATGGGAAAGCATCTACATTCGCAAACTTCTTAAACAAAATACTTTTTCCTTCCATAACAGGCATAGCCGCTTTCGGTCCAATGTTTCCTAAACCGAGTACCGCTGTTCCATCTGAGACAACTGCCACCATATTGCCACGTGCTGTATAGTCATACACTGTTTCTTCATCTGCCGCAATTGCTTTACAGGACTCCGCTACACCTGGTGTATACGTCAGGCTTAAATCATCCGCTGAATTTACCTCCACTTTACTTGTAATTTCAATTTTCCCTACTAATTCTTTATGCAATAACAATGATCTTTCATTAATTTGATTTGCTAACATACTTATAATCTCCCCTTAATTTGACAAGCTAGCTATATGAATATAGCTAGCTTGTTTGATCATGAAAACATTTTTAATAATATTGTCGCCGTTACAACCATTGCCGCCCCGCCTAAACGAGTTGAAATTTGCGCGAACGGCATTAATTCCATACGATTTGAAGCCGATAAAATAGCAACATCTCCAGTTCCACCTAAACCGCTATGACATCCAGTTACAATCGCCGATTCGACTGGATACATTTTCATCACTTTCCCTACAAGAAAACCTGATGCTACCATTGTAAGAACAACCGATGCGCACACAACAACATATCCTACTGAAAGAACTGCTGCTACGTCTTTTAACGGAATATATAGCAATCCTAATCCAACCATTAAAGGCCAAGTTAAATTCTTCGAAATAAATTTATATAAATGGAATGCTCCTTGCTCCATTTTTGCTGGCATTAATTTAAAGTATTTCACAAGTGCTGCTGAAAAAATCATAATGATTGCCCCAGGAATACCGATGAACTTAGAAGCAAATCCTCCGAAGATGAAGAACGTACACGCAATTAATAAACCTGCTCCCATTAATGAGAAGTCAATTGGCTTCTCTGTATTTTGTTCTTTTAATAATTCTGCTTGATTGTCTGTTTTCACTAATACACCGTTACCACTAAGCTCCGGTTTCTTCTCACCTAAACGCTTCATATACCCTGCACTTACAATTGCGAACATATTTCCAATAATAGCTGCTGGAATAAGCTGTGATACAAACGTTGCTGATGATTCATTTAAAATATCACTATACGCTAGCGACAATGGTAAAATCCCTTCCCCGATACCACCACTTACAATTGGTACGATGATAAAGAAGAATGTGTGCTTCATTTCAAATCCAAATAATGAACCGACCAATAACCCTACTGCTACAGAAGCTAACGTCCCTACTACTAAAGGAATAAACATGCGAACGAAACCTTGTACTAACACTTTACGGTTCATTCCTAAAATACTTCCGACTACTAAACAAGAAATATATAAATATAAAAAGTTCGATTTTTTCATTAACATAGTCGCAGCTTCCATTGAAGCTGGATTCATCCAGTTAAAAAATACAAGTAATGATGGAATAAATAACGAAAGTATTGCTGGACCGCCAATATTTTTTAAAATTGGAATTCTCATCCCAATATCGCCTAAGAAAATCCCCATGATCATAATAACTGCAAATCCACCAATCATATCTGCTGGCAATTTATTATATACAGATGCCCCATAAATAATAGCAGCCAATACTACATATAACGGTAAAGGTATAACACCGATTTTTACATTCATAATTTTAGAAGCGAAAGATTCTCTTTGTACTTCATTTCCTTCAGAAAATGATACCGCTTCCACATTCTTTTGAATTCCCATATGGCACCCCCTCGTTTTCTTAATAACAATATTAAAACGCTTTCAATAGTAAAAATAGTTTTTGTAAGTTTTGTAATTGATTTTGTAATTAAAAAAAGTATAAGCGACTTATACTAAGTCGCTTATACGTAAAACTCTATTTTCTTTTGATTAACACATCTTAATTTACTTACAGGTCTTCCCACATGTTGGTACATCATTTCGTTTTCTAACACCCCAATGTCAGTCAGAAACATTACATATTTTCGAATAGAAACTCTTGAAATTCCAACTAATTGTGCCATTTCATCTGTTGTAAACACGCTTCCATTCAAAGACTCGATTTTTTGCCAAATTAATTGCAACGTTTGCTTCGTTAACCCTTTCGGAAGCTCTTTAGTGACAATAGGCTCCCTTTTTTCTTTTTGTAAAATTAACGAATCTAATTCCGATTGACTAATTTTTTGTTGTTCTTTCATAAAAGTAAGTTTTTCTTGATATATAGTTAATGCTTCTTTAAATCGTTCAAATGTAAATGGTTTAATTAAATAATCTACAACTCCATATTGTAATGCTTTTTTTATACTCCCCATATCATGTACAGCTGAAATCATCATAATATCGATTTCTTTTTCTTGGTTCCGGATATACATTAAAAGCTCAAACCCAGTCTCTTCAGGCATAAAAATATCAAGTAATACTAAATCTACTCGTGATTTCTCTAATATTTCTATCGCCGACTTTACCGAGTTAACTGCTTGAACAAGTTCAAACCCTCCTACTTGCTCTAAATAATGCGTATTTAACATCGCTACCATCGGGTCATCTTCTACAATTAAAACTTTAATCATATTTGCCTCTCATCCCTACCTTTAGGTATTTCAATTGTTATCGTTGTTCCCTTTCCTACTAATGAATGCATATGAATTTCCCCATTTATTCGCTGTATACTTTCTTTTACAAGATACAAACCATAACCGCGGTTATCTCCCTTTGTGGAATAACCTTTCGTAAATAATTCCTCTATTTCTTTTTCTTGTATACCTTTTCCCGTATCTTGCACTGTAATAGTTAATATATCCCCTTGTTGTATCTTAACTTCAACTTGTTTCTGTTCACAATTCGTAACTGCCTCTAATGCATTATCAATTAAATTTCCAACAATCGTAATAAGTTCATGGATAATACTTTCATCATCTATTTCCGGCATATAAGAATCTTCACTTATAATTAATTTTATATTTTTCTCTCTAGCATAGCTGAGCTTACCGAGTAAAAAACCAGCAAATACTGGACTTTTTATTCTTTTCATAACTCCACCAATTTCATACTGATGCTCTGATACCATGCCGCTTATATACTTCTGTAATTCTTCATACTGTTTCATATGTGTAAGCCCTAATACGACATGCATCTTATTCATAAACTCATGAGATTGTGCCCGTAATGCTTCTGCATATAGTCTAATACCAGTTAGTTCCTCTGCTAGTTTTCTAATCTCTGTTTTATCACGAAATGTTGCAATTGCACCAACTATTTCTCCTTTTACATATAAAGGAACTCGATTCGTCACAATCGTAATTCCATAAATATTTTGTTCTTCGTTTAATTGTACTTCTCCCGTTTGCAATACTTCTTTTATACGTGAATTTGGCATATACAACTCAACATCTTTACCGATAAAATCTTCTTCAAGTCCGCTTTTTTTAAATAGACGTTTCGCTTCATTATTAATTAACGTTACTCTAGCCTCTTTATCTACAGCAATAATACCTTCCTTTACAGATTGTAGCATCGTATTTCTTTCTTCAAGAATTTTTGCTATCCTGTGCGGCTCAAGACCGAATAAACTTTTCTTTATATGTCTAGCTAGCAATATTGCTCCTATAATTCCGACTAATACACCAACTCCGACACCAATATAAATGATATGTCTACTTTCCTTAACTCTCTCTTTTACATTATCTGCTGAAATACCAACAGCCACTGCTCCAAGTTGTTCACCTGTTTCAGAAAATATTGGTACAAACACTCGCATGGAAATACCTAAAGTTCCTTCTGCTAACGATACATGTTCTTTTCCTTTCAATACAGGCCCTTCATCCCCGCCAATAAAATGATGACCTATTTTTTGAGGATCTGGATGAGATTTTCTTATTCCATCCATGTCCATAACTACAATAAATTGAACACCTGTGTTTTTTAATATCCTATTTGTATACGTTTGGATTGCAGAGGTATCTGCTTTCCCAACCAAACCATCGATTACAATCGAATCATTCGCCACAATGTGTGCAATTGTTTTTGCCTTCTCTGATTGGCTATCCTCCGTCGTCCGTTCCACATTATGACTAATTAATACATCTGTCACAAGTAAAGAAAAAATTACAACTGTACAAACTAACAATGTAATCGTTTTCCACAAATTCCATAGTCTTTTTCTTTTTTTCATCCCGTTAATGACTCCCCTAATTGCTGAATAGAAAAATAAGTAAGGTGATATTATTTTCACCTTACTTATCTGCTATTATTATACTTTAAATTTACTAGTCATCGCTTGTAGTTCTTCTGCCATCTCAGCTAAGTTTTGCGAAGCTGAACTAATTTCTTCCATGGAATTAACCTGTTCTTCTGTTGAAGCTGCAACACTTTGCATACTAGCTGTATTTTCTTCTGCAGCAGCTGCAATTTCATCAATAGCATTTGTCACTTCATTTGCATCTCCAGCAATTCTCTTCGTTGTTTCTACCATTTGATTAACTTGAGAAACAATATGTGTAGTAGAACTTAAAATTTCCGTAAAACTTACTTTCGTTTTTGTTACAACATCAAGGCCTTGTTGAACTTCTCCATTCACATTATCCATTGCCTTAACAGTATGTTCAATATCCGCCTTAATTTCTGCGATTAAATTTGCAATCTCTCCAGATGACTCTCCTGATTGCTCTGCTAATTTTCTAACCTCATCTGCTACAATAGCAAATCCTCGTCCCTGTTCACCTGCTCTTGCTGCTTCAATAGCCGCATTCAAAGCTAATAAGTTCGTTTGAGTAGCGATGTTTTGAATTGCTTCAGAAATAGCCCCTACCTGCTTTGATTTCTCATCAAGAAGTTTAATAATAGCATCTGACTCGGATACTGATTTAGAAATAGACTGCATTTGTTTTGCGGTTTGTTCAACTAAATCTTCTCCCTCTTCAGCTCTTTCTCGCGCATGTAATGAGGAAATAGAAATTGACTCTGCGCTTCCAGTTACATCTTGAATTGCTGTATTTACTTGTTGCAATGTAGCCGCACCTTCTTCAACACCTTGACTTTGTGATTCGGCCCCACCTGATACTTGTTCCATTGCAATTGTAATTTGGTCTGTCGCATCATTTGCTTGCTGTACGCTCGCTGTTAACTCTTCTGCCGATGCTGCAACATGTTCTGCTGAAAAGCTTATTTGGGTAATAACATCTTGTAAAGACGTAGACATTTCATTAAATGAATTCCCTAATTTTCCTATGTCATCCTTGGAATGGATTGTAATTTTCTCTGTTAAATCTCCCTTACTAATTTTATATGCCGATTCAGCTATTTTTCGTAATGGCCTTGTAATAGACTTTGTAATGAAATAAATTAATACACTACCAAATGCAATAGCGATAGCAATGACAATCAAAGTCTTATAAAACACTGGACTGGCAGCTTGAGTAATTTCTTCATCGAACATAACACCAACTACTTTCCAGCCTGTTTTCTCATTTGTTGCAAAGATTAAATTCTTTTTATCATCTTGTTCTGTATAAGACACATTTCCTTGTTTATCTTCATAAATTGGTTTAATCCAAGGATCAGTAACTTTTGCACCTGGTTTTCTAGATGGATGACTAACAATTTGCTTATTTTGATCTAAAATAACTGCATAACCTTTTTCACCAATGTTAATCATTTTGGAAATTTTTAAGATGTTATCTAAGTTTAAATTAATTCCTATAACACCTTTACCATCTTTTACTTCTTTCGCAATTGTCACTACCATATTTTTTGTAGATGCTGATTGATATGGTGCAGTAACAATTACTTTCCCTTTATTTTCATGTGCTTCTTTATACCAAGATCTATCTGTTGGATTATACCCATCAGCCATTTGGATAAATGGTTCTCTTATAAACTTTCCCGTCTCTGTTCCAATATAAATACCTTCTACTTCTGGATGAAGCTTTATATATTGTGCTAACTTCGTTCTTACTATTTCTTCTTGTCCGTTTGGATATGTATCCTCTGTTAAGATGTCTGCAAAGTACGTCGCATCAACAAATTTCTCTTCTATATTTTGAGAAATAACAGTATTTAAAACTGAAATATTCTCCTTTGCTTTATCTGTCATTTGATGCTCAAAATTTGTTTTGGCAGTTTGATATGAAACACCACCGATAATAATTCCTGGTATAGTTAAAATAATAAAAAATGAAATGATTAATTTTTTATTGATACTCATACATTTAACCCAGTTAAATATTTTTTGCATAATAAGCCTCCTTTATGTAATGTGGATACTTGTGTCATTTTATACAATTAACATATATAAAACAATATATAATGATAACATGTAATTTTTTCGTCAATTATGCATTTTTGCATATTCAATCCTTATACGTATTTTAATCATAAAAATAAGAGAACTTTAGCATTATATATGCTAAAGTTCTCTTATTTCTTAACAGCTTCTACTCTATAAAACTTTTCTTATAATCCTCAAATGTTTTATCCTTCCCCTTATAGTCATATTACTAAAAATCTTCGTCCTAATTTATTTAGCGCTCTTTACATAACTAATTGCCTGACTTCCCATTTGTACCCATGCCTGTTCAAAGGCTTCTCTCGGTACTTTTACATCTAAGCTATCCTCAAGTGGATCTCGAATATATACAGATTCCTGATCATACCCAATAAGTACAACACAATGTTCATTATACGTAATAGAAACATCTCCACTATTTGTTTCCCATGTAGTAAATTCATCTTCATCTAATGGTGCAAATGTTGCATTCGTGATCATGACTACAGGTTTCCCTGCTTTTACACTCTTATAAATTTCTTCTATATTCTTCCCTGTTAAGTCTACAGCTTTATTAGGTAAATATTTTTCCGCTAACTGAAAAAGTGGCCCATGATATACAGCGTATCCTGATTCAGAGAATGTATAAATATTACCTACAAATCCTTCATTTGGATTCCCGCGCACACCATTGTCTATAAAATCAACTTTTTTTATTTCATTTGCTAATGTCATCTTATCCACTGAAACACCAGCGTATTGTAACATCATCGCTAAGCTTGTCACTTCACAGCCTCTATCCAATTCTGGTAACTGCTGAATTAATGGAACATTTGATAAGATGACTTTTTCATCGTTATTACTAAACTCCGTTTCTTTTCCTCTTTGTATATTTGAGAATGTTAACTTCTCTACATACTTTGGAATTCCATTTGTATATACACTCCATATTGCTGTACCTAGTAAAGCTGTACATATATACCACTTCAATTTTCTTATCGCTTTCACGCCCTTATTAATTCGTTAAATAAGAATAAAATGCGTCAGCATCCGTTCGTATCATCGGTACAAAATTTAGTTCTTTTCCTTTTTCAGGCTGATCTTTTTTTATCTTTTCCGCTAACTCTTGAATATTCATATTCATTTTATCCATATTAAGCTCATCTGCCATTTGTAGCACCATTTGTTCATTAATTTCTCTTAATATTTGATATATATCTTTACCATACAAATCAATATGATATTTTTTTGCTTCTTCCTGTACTTTTTGTTCGTACACTTCTTGTGCTAACTCTTCAATTTCTTTTCCTTTTTGAGAAATGTCTAACTTTCCTGCTTCTTCTCTTACTTTCTTTCCGTAGATTTCTTCCGCGATGTCTTCGATTTCTTTTCCATCTGTCGAAATACCTAATTTATCTGCTTCATCTTTAATTTTAATCGCATTAATTTGAGTAATTAAATCTACAATTGATGTATTCTCTATAGATATACCTAGCTTTAATGCTTCTTGCTTTACTTTTGTTTCATAGATTTCTTCTGACAGCGTCCCAACATCTTTTCCTTCAATCGATATGCCTAACTGCTCTGCTTCCCTTCCTACTTCTGTTTCATGAATTTCTTTTTCTAGTGTAATTTGTTCTTTTCCTTCCGTTTCAATACCTAGTTTCTCTGCTTTTTCTTCTGTATGCACTGCATGTATCTTACCATTGTTCAATTGTTCTTTACTGCGCTGTGTGTAATCTGTCTTTCCTTTTTGTGTTTCAGAAGGAGAGGCACCCCCTAATATACTTAAACTCATTACTCCAATAGTGAATACCGTCATCATTTTCTTTTTCAAAATTAATTCCTCCCTCTTATACTTTCTTTCCCATCATTCCCCTAGTTTTTTTAATACTATACATACATCTCATCGCTGCTTGAGATAACATTATGATTGATAAAACTCACTCACATACACCTAGTCTCTTCTTCATGTAACGAACTTTCTTTATGCCATACATAATATAAATAGTTTCTTAACTTTCCCTTAAAAAAAGACGACCTTGTAAAAACAAGGTCGTCTTCTTACTTATATTTTTTGGTTTTTAGGGAAAATCACTTCAAAACAAGTGCCATCTCCCCATTTGCTCTCTACTGATATTTTTCCATAATGCTTTTCTACAATCCAATTTGCAATTGAAAGACCTAATCCAGCTCCTTCTGACGTACTTCTTGCTTTATCCCCTTGATAAAAACGATCAAATAATTTCGGAATATCTTCTTCTTTCACTCCTATCCCGTCATCTTTCACCTGTATACGAATTGAACTACTCGTTTGCGTGCAATCGATTTGAATATGCCCACCTTCGTTTGTATACTTCATCGCATTATCTAACAGTATGACCATCATTTGATGAATCCGCTCTCTATCCCCCATAAAAGATACACCACGTTCTACTTTTAGCATCATTTCTTTTTCTTGATAAGAAGCAATCTCCTTATATGGAGCTACTATTTCTTCTAACAATTTATCAAGTTCAAATGTTTTCTTATCCATCTCAATTTGATTAGAATCAGAACGTGCTAGCAATAATAAATTACTAACAAGTTTCGATAACCGCCTACATTCTTTTGAAATTGTAGAAATATCCATCGCTTTTTCTTCTATCGTAGCGGATGGTGACTGGAATAAAACATCCGTTTTTGATTGAATAACTGCAAGTGGTGTCCTTAGTTCATGTGATGCATCAGAAACGAATTGTTGCTGTTTCTCCCATGAATTTTGAATAGGTACAAGTGCTCTACCAGCTAGGAAAAAGCCGATACCTATCGCACAGAGGCTTCCTATGCTACAACCTATAACGAGAATTAAAAATAAAGTATTTAACATTCCTTCTTCCGCTGTTATATCTCGCACGATTTGAACTATTTCTCCATCTTTTTGAAGCGAAAATGCTCTAAAATATCGTCCTTGTACTTCAATATCTTGTAAATCCTCTAATTTTTTTGGAGAAAACTTTTCCAAATTCTCTTCAAAAATAGAACGAAATTTACGGTTATCGCCCTCTATTTTCACTATTTTTCCATTCCAAGTTATTCTAGTTACTCGCGGATCTCCAATTTGGATATTCTCCATGCGTTTTCTTGGTGGTATTTTAACATCTAATTTTTCTCTATACTGAGCTATCATTTTTATAGATTGATCCACTTCATTATAAATACGCTTATATGTGTATGAATAAATAATACTACCTAATATACCTATTAATAGAATAAATACTAATGAGTTCACTATAGTCAAACGAATGCGTGTTTTTTGAAACATACTTCCGTTTTTCATTGTTCTTTTAATATATATCCAATACCTCGAACGGTTTGAATATCTTTCTGATAACCGGATGGCTCTAATTTTTTACGTAAATGATGCACATACACTTCTACAATCGCTACTGTCGTATCTGAATCAAATCCCCAAACACGATCAAAAATTTGTTCACGCATTAAAATCTTCCCGCTATTTTGAATGAGATACTCTAGTAGCTCATATTGTTTCAATGTCAGCTTAATACCTTGTCCATCTACTTGAACATCTTTATCTTTTCCGAACAATTCAATCCCTCTATAACGAATCGTTTGCTGCGTTGTTAAACTACCACTTCTGCGTAGTAAAGCGCGAATTCTCGCTTTTAATTCAGGGGCCTGAAATGGCTTAACGATATAGTCATCTCCACCAAAGTCCAATCCCTTCACCCGATCTTCTAAAGAATCTCTCGCTGTCAAAAACAGGACTGGTGTTTCAATCTTTTCATCACGTATTTTTTGAATCACTTCAAATCCGTCCATCCCTGGCATCATCACATCCAGCAAAATTGCATCATATATATTTTGAAGAGCTAAAAACAATCCATCTTCTCCATTTATTGCCGTATCTACTTCAAATTCATCACGCAAAATTTGTACGATAGACTCTAATAACGAAGCATTATCTTCTACTACAAGTAAACGCATGCTCTCACCTTCCATCAAATAGTTCAATTCTATTTATTATTACATTTCTTCTCTTCATAACAAAAGAATGTAGTTGCATTACGTAATTTCATTTTTAACTATTTTCTTCTAAAATTTTGAAGTTTTATTATAAAAACTTTGTCTTAAATTTAGCTTAATAAAAAATTGAAAGAAATAAGATTCCTCTTATCTCTTTCAATTTTTTATTACATATACCTTTTTACTCGGCAACTCTAAACAATTTAGCTGACCGCCATACACAGCCCCGCCATCAATTCCAATAATACGATTACTACCAAAATACACTCCGCACTCCTCACTACCATGAAGCGTTTTTGTTTCCGTATGCCCAAATACAACAACCTTTTCACCGCTATATCCATTATGAAATTCATTACGGATCCACATTAACGTATATGGTTCAGATTCAGAAACTCGTTTCATCGGTTCAACCCCAGCATGTACAAATATATACTCTTCTGTTTCAATATAATGATCTAATTCTTGAATAAACTTTATATGTTCCTCTAATACACGAGAGTGTAAAATTGGTTTTTGGAAGTCTTTCTCATTAACCACAATATCTTCTTCTACAAATCCATAGCTATATAATGTCTTATCTCCACCATTTCTTTTTACCCAATGGTTCCATGAACGTTCCTCATTTGTCGTTAACGCCTTAATCATCATATCTTCATGATTTCCCTTTAAAATGAGTGCTCCCTCTTCTTTCAATTCTCTTACCTTTTCAATTACAGCACGCGCATTTGGACCACGATCTACATAATCTCCCAGTAAGATTAATTGATCCTGTTTCGCATCATATTGAGCTTCTTCCAATAACTGTTCAAACTTTTCTATCTCTCCATGAATATCACTAATAACAAGAATTCTTTTCATATTATCCCCCCTCTTTCTAATTATAGTTCAAAACAACGGAAAATTCCGAATCTTAACCTTGAATCATATTTATCACGCATTAACGGGCCGTAAGACCCCCACTGATTAAAGTTTCACTTTATTACAAACTAAACTATTACCCTTACAACAATGTAAGTCTCTTGTCATCCAATTCGATAGTTGTAATTACTGTATTTCCCTATACTGAAAGTAAGAAATGAAACAAAAAACAAGGAGAGATGAGAGATGAAAAAAGTAATGGAAGTTGTAGTAGCGGTAGTAGAGGTTTTCGTAAATGGTAAACAAGTCGCAATGGAGTTAAATAAATAATGAAAAGGACAACATTCACTCTAGACCCTTTACTCATATAAAAGAGATAAGACTTCATCATTTCTTTGATCCCTTATCTCCCTATAAAGAAAGCCGTATCCCTTTTAAGGATACGGCTTTCTCTTATTTTTGACTCGTACGAGCTGAAATACTAATTGCTCTATCTGTTGCTTTGGCAGCTTCATCTAACGCTTCTTTACTATTCTTCCCGTCATACATCGCTTCTAATGCTTTTACAACTGCATCTCGTGATTCTGGGAATACACTAATTAAAGCACCTTGTGTTGCTGGAGATTGCTTTGTCGCTTGCAGTTGATCTACTGTTACTTTCAACTGCGGATATTTTTCATATTGCTCTTTTACTAATGGCTCATTATATGCATCTGGATTAATTGAGAAATAACCTGTTGCAGTATGCCATTTCGCTTGTACGTCTGGCTTCGTTAAATATTTCATAAAGTCCCAAGCACCTTGTTGCGTTTCTTCTGAAACCATATTCGTCATCCATAATGATGCTCCCCCAATAACAACACCATTTTGTTTCGAATCCTCTGGATATGGAATATATGAAACACCTACATTAAACTTAGATGCATCAATTAAATCACGAACACCTGCTGAAGAATCTAAATACATAGCAACTTGTCCAGACTGGAACGCAGCACGAATATCATCCCAACTTGCTCCATACTTTCCAAGGGCGCCAGCTTTATTTAAATCATCTAACATTCCAAATACTTTCTGTCCTTCTTTACCGTTAAATACCGCCTTCTTTGCAGCATCCTTACGACCGTTTTCGTTATCTACATATAAAGCACCTTGTGTCGCTAACAATTCTTCAAAGAACCAACCGTAGTTAAGCATGGAGAATCCATATTGTTTTACATTTCCGCCTTCTTTAATCGTTAACTTTTTCGCTGCTTCTTGTAATTCCGCATATGTTTTTGGAGCTTTCTCTGGATCTAAGCCCGCCTTTGCAAAAGCATCTTTATTATAAATTAATACTGGTGTAGATGAATTAAATGGCATAGAATACATTTTTCCATCAACTGAATAATAATTTGTAATTGCTTTTTCTAATTTTGACGTATCGTACTTATCTTTTTTTATCCAGCTATCAATTGGTGTGATTTTTTTGCTATCAATCATATATTTCGTTGTAATTTCACTCGATTGAACAAGAGCTGGCGCTTCTTTCGTTGCAGACATCGTTCTAAATTTCGTTAAAGACTCTTCATATGTCCCTTGGAACTCTGCCTTTATCTCGTATTTATTTTGCGACTTATTATAGTCTGCAACAAGACCATCTAGTACTCCTTGTGTTTTTCCACCCATCGCATGCCAGAAGCGAATTACAGTTTTATCACCATTTTTTTCAACTGGTGCTACTTTTGCCTGTGCTTCAGGTTTTCCCTCTGTTTTACTATTTGAACAAGCGGCACTAGATAATGCCATTGTTGCTGCCATTAATAAAGCAGCACCTTTTTTAACTAGACTCATTTAAATCTCACCTTCTCTTAGTTATTTAATTGCACCTTTTGTTAATCCTTGTTGTAATTGCTTTTGCCCTAAAAATAGTAAAATCAATGTTGGAATAACGATAACC
>NZ_JBNPJZ010000134.1:0-2023 GCF_050312695.1 Bacillus sp. AF62
GAGCAACTAACAAAAGTTAGATGCCCAAGTGTAAAGAAGAAGCAAATCGGAAGGTAACTCAATGACCTTATGTGTATAGTATGGGCAAGCACAATTATTTTATACATAAGTGGAATGAAAAAATGGTTATAAATACCCAAAATAGTCAAAGCTAATTTTAATACAAACGATATTTTTATGGAAAGAGGAATGGATATGAAAAAATACAGACCTAGTATGGGAAAAGCGAATGTGGTGGAAGGTGAAACGCTACTGTTTCCATTTAGAACATTATCAAATGAAATTTCAAAAATAATAGGTGAAGTAGTGTCATTTGATAAAACCAGTGATGGTTTGGAATATATAGAGGTGAACGTAGGCGATAAAAGAATCAAACGATATGTAATTTAGTCAATCATTCATTTCCTATGAAAAAGGAGCTATATAATGAGGAAATTCAGCGTTTAAATATATTCTCAATACCATAGTTCTGTGGACGATAAAATGTCTAAAAATGTGTGAAACCAGTTTATAAAACAATTCATCAGTTTTGAGATGAAATCAAAGGGGGAGAAAACAATGAAAAAGGATACGAAACGTAAGGTTAGAAAGGCAATTGCTCGTAGAGGTAAGTTAGTAGAAAGATATCGTGTTGAAACAGCGTGGAGAAACATATTTGTACAAGCTGGCATCTTAAAATAAGTGAGGTGGCATACACATTGCTAGAATGGTTAAAAGGTTATCATAAGTTAGAAGATGAAATTATCTATTTAGAAAGTGATTTAGATAGAAGCAAGAAAGAGTTAAAACGTTGGATATATAGTGACTTGCAAGAAGTGCGATTAACTGAAGGGGCAGAAGGAGGAAAGCTTGAAGATCGTATTGCTGTACGTGAACATGACCTAGCTCATAAGATGAATGACATGTACGAATTAAAGAAAGTGATTCAATCATTCAAAGGATTAGAACATAAGATTATGTATGGTAAGTATGTGGAGGGTAAGACATTGGAAAAGCTTGCTGAAGAATTAGACTACAGTCCGCGTTATATCTATAATAAACATGCGCAAATAAAGCGAATGATTGAATATGCTCAAAAGCTAGGTTAACAAAACATTAAGTTCACTTCAGTTCATGTTAACTATTGCAAAAAGGAGTTACAGTAATAACATAAAGAATTGACGAAAAGATAGCTGGTCTACAGTTGTTCTTTCATCATGTCAAAAAACGCGTATTGGTGACAGAGGCAGTACTCGTTTTTTGAAACTGATAGTCTACTATTATTGTTATGAGAGTAAGTCCTAAATAAATAATAGTTTGACAAGAAGGATTTCAAGATAATATATGTAACAATAGATAAAGATTGTTACCAAAAAACTAATTAATTTTGTTGGATTTACCAAATTTCAGACATAATCGGAATGCCGAATCATACATTTATAGGGAACAGTTACAATTCCTCTTTACGAGAGGGCACTTATCTGGAGGGGAGTGCCCTCTTTCGTATGCCAAAATTAGAAGATGCATATGTCGTGAATAAGGTAAGGTTCGATAACAGTGGTGAATGGATATTAAAATATCACGTACCGTATTATATAATTCATTTCAAAAGGAATGAAAAATGCAAATGCAATGTATGGCAGGTCATGTGGAGTATAAATTCGCATGATGCATTTTTCATCCTTTATAGAAGAAGGACAAACGTATTTGGTTATATAATCGTGTGTGGAAACAAAGGGGAATTCATACAAACACAATATCATCTGTCCTTCTTCCATTCTTACTATGTGCTAATATTTGGTTTTTTATACCAATGAAAATGAGTTGCAATAAAAAAAGAGGCGAAGGAAATCGCCTCTGTTGTACATATAAACCAAAAACATAAGAGAGTAAGATATGTATTGTATTCTACGTTTGGTGTTAAATACCTTTTTTATTTTGATTTTTTCTTTCATTATGTAAAAAAACGAGTACCGGTGACGGAGTACCCGTTTTTTAGAAATTTACCGTGTTAAGGAAGGTGCTCAAGATACTATATGTAAAT
>NZ_JBNPJZ010000189.1:0-2016 GCF_050312695.1 Bacillus sp. AF62
CTAAAACGTGAGAAATATATTCTTACATACTGTGTATTTCATACGAAATCTGAAATTTTTTTTTCTGGTTCTTATCTGCATGTCATGTTCAAGACATTGACAGGAAAAATAACAAAAAACTCCTTAGGTAAAATAAGTAGCATATAATCACTATTCATCTATGTTGTTTCAATTGTTAACTGTTCTACACAGGGAGACATTTTTTTCTGATTTGTAATATGCTTAGGTTGAGAAATACAGATACTACCTTGTATGACATATGAAATCCATTTACAATGTAACTAAAATATCGTTAATGATGCATTTAAGTTTCGTTAACCTGAGAATGTAATATCTATATATAATCGATTCATGAGAAACAGAAAAGAATAAAAGCTGAATCTATCATCATGATATAGGTTTTACATAAAACGTTGAATTGTTACGAGATAATATGAAGTGACCGCCTAAATTATCAAGTCAGGGATGTTAACCCATAATAATGAGTGAGAACAAACATTATGAATGGGTTAACATCCCTATGATAATAGGAGGCCACTATGGGAAATATACTCTATATCTGGATGGATGTCCACAAGGAAAGCTTTAGCTTATGTGCGTTGCACGGAACAACTGGGGAAATTGTAAGAGAAGCACGATGTGCTTCAAATGTATCTCTCGTAAAAAATTCGTTGAGAAACTGAAAACACAATATGGTGAAGATATAAACATTAAAGCTGGATATGAGGCTGGTTGTTTAGGGGATTCACTCCATAATCTTCTGGAACAGCATGGAATTGATTGTGATATTTTAGCTCCAACAACCATGTACAGTTCATCTAAAAATAAAATGGTGAAAAATGATAGGTTTGATGCTAAAATGATTGCTTTTAATTTAGCTAATGGCACCTATAAAGAAGTATATGTTCCAGAAGAAGAGGGTGTTGCCGTAAAAGAATATATCCGCGTCTTAGGTGACTTTAAAACATCATTGAAGAAAATGAAACAACAGATAAAAGCATTCCTTTTAAGGCATGGATATGTGTATGAAGGAAAATCTAGCTGGACAATCCCTTACATGAAATGGTTAAAGAATCTTGATCTACAAGGATTATTCAAAAAAACATTAGATGAATACCTATTACAGTACGATGGTCTAGTTGACAAAATTGAGCGGTTTAGCATGAGGTTATAAGAATTATCTCATAGTGAAAGGTACGAAGAACCCGTTGGAAATTTAAAATGTTTAAAAGGGATAGACACAACATCAGCAATGACTGTTCATGTGGAAATTGCTGATTTCACTCGATTCCCAATGGCTAAAGCGTTTATGGCTTATGTAGGGTTGACGTCAAGCGAGAGTTCAAGTGGAGAGAAAATTAGTCGAATTTCGATTACAAAGCAAGGCAATTCGGCCGTTAGGTCTATGCTTGTAGAATGTGCAAATGCTTTAGTAAAAGGAACAATCGGATTAAAATCGAAACGAGTGAAAGCAAGACAAACAGGGAAACCTCGAAATGTGGCCATTACTGTTATTGCAAGAGAACTTGGGTGTTTTATTTTGGGATTAGAAACAGGTGAAATTTACCGAAAATAAAAGAAGAAAGGATAGGAAGTTGATTGATTTATTCATAGTTAGAGACCAAAGATATCAATTGATGGCATAGATGAGCTTCATAGATAGTCAATTACAGGTGTGGCTATCTATGAACTCCCTCTTCTGGCGCAGCTGAAATTCTGATAAAAAAGCTATTTATTAGAATATGAAGAGGTGTGATCCACGTATCGAGATTATAAGAGCCTAACGACGGACCATTAGCCTGAGGTAACCAATCCACGAATAACAGAGTGGTTAACTGTCGATAGATCTTATTTCTGAAGCTTTTGTGTGCCATCAAGAAAAAATATTGACAAAGGTCACTTCATAACAGGGAGACAAAGTAAGGACAATGAATGTTTGTTAGGAACAATCCATTTCATATATGAAGGAGGAAATAGAATGAACAAAACTGTAAAATATGCAATTCGATTTCTAGC
>NZ_JBNPJZ010000190.1:0-1913 GCF_050312695.1 Bacillus sp. AF62
TTAGTTAGTTCTTTTGAAATTTTACCTGGGCTTGCAGCATCCATTTCAAACCAATCATAAATCCAAGCTTCATCATTTGAAATTATTGGTCCTTTCACGTCAATTTTCACCGTCATTTGTATTCTCACCTCCTTCTCCAGCGTTCATTTCAGCGTAGTTTTTCGTAATGTAATGTTTATTTAAGTTTGGATCATCAGAAACTTCATAACCAGCTTCTAATCTCACTTCATTACCTTTAAAAGCACCTGAAGAAATGAGCTTATCGATACTTTCCGCAAGCTCAAATATAGTCTGATAAGAAATAGATTTAACCTCAACCCTTTGCCCTTCAAGATACTCATTCATTTCAAAGAATTTAACGTTTACTTCATCAGAAATCTTTTTTAACAAAGGTTTTACTGTGAAATTCATGTAGTTTTTCGTTTGCTTCTCAACATCAGCCATTTCGCCATATATTAAAGCTGTAGATATTCCCATCGCCATTGCTACTTGATTTAAAAAACCATTCGTTACTTTATTTATTTCCTCCACACTAGGGCCGTTAGCAGAACCATTATAAACTTCTTTGTACTCAATCCCTTTTTGTTGCGGAACAATAGCAATATCTTTCTTACCGATTGCTTGATACATGTCATCTATAAATTTTTGTAACTTATCGACCTGTTCTTGTGTTTTAGCACCAATCATATCCATATCAACTGTGCCACGAATTTGATTTTTTCGTTTCTGAGAACTTAAAATTCTTCCAAATAAGTCACCATAGTCCGCAAAGAGTCCATCAATAAGTGGTGATAACTTATCATTTCGATATCTCAAATGAATAACTTCACTTTGTTTAAAACTTCTTTTAAACTGATAATCTTTTACTGTGACATTCATAAAAGTATCTTCAAACACGGCATATTCGTTATGTTCAAAATCATCAGCAATAAGTAGATCACCATCATCAGCTTGGATAACTAAACACTCATTATCATAAACAAGCTTCTGAATGAATTTTTCCCAAAATGTACTTGCTGTCATATTCTTATTTGGTCGAACATTTAAGCGATAGTAAAGTTCATTTTTTTCAAATACTTCACCATTTTTAACCCTAAATTCTGATTGACTAATTGTTCTTCCTAAAAAGGATATACAGGTATCAATCGCCAGTCGCTTCATGTGGACTCTGTTTGCTGTATCAATGAACATGTCTACATCAAACATAAATGCAATTTCCTTATTTTTGTTTAAAACATCACTGATCCATCCAATTGTCATCACCCCCTGTATTAGAATTTAATATCGCCTATTAGGAATTCTGTTGATTCTCGTATCTCATCAGCCCTATAAAGAGCATGGACAAAACACTGGAATCCATCAGTTTTTCTACGAACAGGCTCTTTCTTTTCGTATACTTTATTTCCATCATTTTTAATAACAACCAATACGTTTTGTGTATACCAACGCATAAGAGGATTATCATCAAAAACAATTTGTTTATTCGCAAAGGCCATTTCAATTCGCGGCGCTAATAAGCTATGAATCGCTTTAGGATTTCTTATAATTTCAACTTCAAAACCTTCAGCTATTAACAACGGTTTTATAGCTTCTAACCTGAAATTATCTCCTATAATTTTTTTAAGCCCATAATTATCACGCATTTCTACAAACCAATCAACAATGTGTTGAGGATTAATAGTCGGTTCATCAACAACTGTTAGTAATCCTTGCTCTTCCCACTCTTTTATAGGAGCAAATTTCTGTTTTTTAAATTCACCTGCTTTTTTAGAATATCCGTAATATATATCAACAAATTCTTTTCGCACAAAGGAATGAGTTTTAAAAATGTATTCCCCATTTTGTCTAAATAAAAGACCACATGCTGCGAAATCTCGAATACTCGCAAAGTCTAACGCTCCTATGCATTCTTG
>NZ_JBNPJZ010000191.1:0-1856 GCF_050312695.1 Bacillus sp. AF62
TTATTAGAACGAGAGAAACAAAGACTAGTGAAATTAAAATATTGGACAAAGCCACAATGCAAGACATGGGACGGAATCGCAGAAGAGCTGCACATCACCAAACGAACAGCCTTACGTTGGAGAGATGGTATTGTGTACGCCATTGCTGAAAAATTGGGAGAAAGATAAAAGATGTCACTATTATGTCACTTTTGGCCTCAAAAAAAGAGGTATTATGGTAGTATGGAAAAGTGAAAGAGGATGAAAATCTTCTATTACCAGATTAAATGTATATGCTAAATGGCTGCATCATGCGGCAACTAAAACCGAAACCATGTGAATGGAATGGAGCCGTTGAGAGGGGAGATCATCTATAAAGAGTGTTCTCTTTTTTAGAGTCAAAAACGGCATAAAAAGGGCGTAAGAATGGGTGAATAAAATAGAGATATGTAAGTGTGACAACAAAATATTATAGGAATGTTAAGGTGAATGTCCTTTATCAAATGGTATATCTGCTAAGAAAATTTGTAACTACCTACATAGTAAGTAGAGTTCTAATTTATAGAGACGCCAGATAAATATTGAATAAGGAGTAAAATAAGCATGAGAAGGCGGGAACTATATGACGAATCCATCACCACAGCAACACCTATTATCTATTTTATTAGAAATTTTAAAAATCGCAGATAATGAGCACACGGAGTTAGATAAAAGCATTCATCGGTCCAATATTTCAGAGGATGAGAAAAGAAACTTACAAAACAGTTCTGAAACTTTAAAAAGTACAACAGAAATTGCAAGAAAATTAGTCGAAAAGTTAGAAAGATATAAATGAGTTTGCAACATTTTGATAGTACATATTTTTTCCGGGAGAAGCGTCTAGAGGACCATTGTTTTGCCCTGTAAAAAGGTCTTTTTTATGAGAAGGGTTTTGCGCGCTTTTATGTGTAGCACTCGTGAAAACGGATATTTTTCGGCTGGAAAAAGAAAGGTTTTAGCATAATGAGAATAGGATTATATACATGAGTATAGAACAGTTATAAATACAGTTTTCGCTAATCTTTAAGACAGAGCGCTCATTTTTTGGAGTGCTCTTTTTGTTTTCACATACCGTGGAAGAGGTACATATCTAGTATAGAAGACCAAAATCATCTTAGTTTCAATCAAAGGGCACCTTGGGCACAGGTGCTCTTATGTATGGATAAGAAAATATCACGTACCAGATTGTAAAATTCATTTTAAAAGGAATGAAAAATGCACATGCAATGTATGGCAGGTCATGTGGAGTATAAATTTGCATGATGCATTTTTCATCCTTCAGAGAGAAAACTATGTCAGTGTGGAAGACGGAGAAACATAAGAAGGTAGTGTGTTTCCATGCGCCAATGCTATCGTCTGTCCGTCTTCCCTTCTTACTATGCGCTACTATTTGGTTTATTATACCAATAAAAATGAATGCAATAAAAAAAGAGACGAATGGAATCGTCTCAGTTGCAAATGTAAATACGTACA
Organism: Bacillus sp. AF62; assembly: GCF_050312695.1. Lineage (NCBI taxonomy): Bacteria > Bacillati > Bacillota > Bacilli > Caryophanales > Bacillaceae > Bacillus > Bacillus sp. AF62. Next base: position 1,492 of record NZ_JBNPJZ010000191.1, read on the forward strand.
AAAAGGATTGAGTAAAATAGTGGTATAGTATAGGATTCTTCATTTGGTTTCATATCCCTTTTTTTGTTTGGATTTTTTTCCTAACCATTAAACAAACGAACACAACGAACACAACGAACGAAAATAGGGATAGTGAACAGAATGAGGTTTTATGTCTAAACTATTATTAAACTTACATATAAGTCTTTCTGTAAGAATACTATAACTTCTTCTTTATAACCCTATACCTATATTTTTTATGAATTTATTATGAGATTGATGTTGATTTAAAGTTTATGAATCAAACTATAGCATCCATTCACGGTGCTTTTTTATATGTAAATTAAACGATTTTTGAACAAAAAAGAAGAAATAAATTGGAGGGA
>NZ_JBNPJZ010000192.1:0-1701 GCF_050312695.1 Bacillus sp. AF62
TTTCTTTGATTAGTTCTTTTTACAGTGAATCTAAAACAATTCAAGAACTGTGGAAGGTCGTAAGGCAGTGTAATAAAGTTACAAACTTCTCTACAGGTAATAAAGCATTCGATCAGGACCAGGAGCTTACTATTGGGTTAAAAGCTATTAAAGAATTTGTTATGAAAATTAAGTCTGGAACAAAAATGAAAAAGGGTAAATTCGCTTATTTCAACGGGATTGTTAACAATTTAATGGACAAGTTCTATTTTGACGATACATTTATTATTTGAGTATCTGTTCTCCACAAGATTACCTACATTTAAACATCATTCGAAGACAAATTAACCGGCACATTGTATATTAAAGCACCGGTTAATAATATTGCTAATTTTTACTAAACTTATTTATAATACATATAATTTATTTATATTGGCATACCTGGTAAAAACTTAGCTATTAATACCAAAATTGCTGCTAAGAATACCGCTTTAATAATGAATAAAACAATAATTGGCATAGCTGCTTTCACTTTACTTAATCCAGCTATAACTTGTAATCCTAACCAAATTAAAACCAAATTCCATAAATAGAACAATTCAATTGTATTACCTATTCCATATGCAAGTGAACCTTGTTCAAATAATGGTCCTAAACTTGTATACTGGGTTGCTCCACCATCTAAAATTAGGGCTATAATACCATTAATAAGTCCACCAATAATAAGAATAATATTAGTATATACAACAATCGTTAATAACTTCTTATAAGACGTATCATTTCCAAAGAACATCATAAATACTTTATAAATAGCCGCTACAAATAGCGCTCCAATCATCGCTCCAACAAAACCAGATCCAATTCCATAAATAACTTCTGATGTTATTGAACCCTTACCAGCAAGTTCACCTAATTCTTTCTGCATTTTAATCATTTCAGGTGACGTGTTCACAACATATGTTGTCAAACCACCTACAAGCCCTTGTAACAATGTAACTAAAAAGAACATACCCCAAACTTTCTCGCTCGCCTTCATTCTCTCAAATTGCTCACCTGGAGAAGTAATCATTCCTAATAATGATGGCTTCTTCGCACCTACATCTTGCGTATTAATATTGGCTTCCATTATAACGCCTCCCTCTATTTGTATAACCCGTTCTAACGGGCGGTTCACTTCCTCGCAAGAGGCTACGAACCGCCCACTAGAACGGTAATGTGTAGTTCTACTACACTATTAATTATTCATAACGCAATGCTTCAATTGGATCTAATTTCGCAGCTTTGTTCGCTGGAATTAATCCGAAAATAATACCAAGTGTCATCGAGAACAGTACGCCTCCAACGACAACTTCCCACGAAACGAGTGGTGGCCATTTTGCGAATGTAGAAACGATATATGCTCCGCCATACCCAAGACCAATTCCGATTAAACCACCTAGAAGTGTTAACATAACTGCTTCAATTAAAAACTGTAATAAAATTTTACTACGCGTTGCCCCGAGTGCTTTACGTACACCAATTTCACGCGTACGCTCTGTTACAGATACAAGCATGATGTTCATAACACCGATACCACCAACGACTAATGAAATACCAGCGATACCACCGATGATCATTGTCATAATACCGGTCATCTTCGAAATACCTTCTTGAATTTCTTTTAAATTCATAACTTCATATTTACCAGTTGCATCAGTCGGTTTACGACTATTTAAAACATCT
>NZ_JBNPJZ010000193.1:0-1621 GCF_050312695.1 Bacillus sp. AF62
CTTGAATGTTCCATACGTGTAATACCTATCAAATCTTTACCTAACTCTATTTCTTTACCAGTGTCTCGGCCACGCCTCTGAATCATATCAACATACCATCCAACTATTTGTGACCCTTGAACCTCAACACGGTACTGAATTTCTAATTTGAATAAAGAAGCGATTTTCTTTAAAAATGTTAGGGGATCCATAAATTCATCAATGGTCATCGTATGGAATCCTGCATAATCTGTTTTTCCACGTTTCCATTTCATACCTACAAGAGCCCTATCCATACATTCGTTTACCGTTTTTCCTTCTATTCGTTGCGGTTTTATAATGCCTGACTTAGCAATTTGAACCCAAGCTCCTGAAGCATATGTGGTAATGGATCGTTTGTCTGAATTCTTTTCTGTCTCTCTAATAACATAAGGTACAATTCTTCCGTCGCGAACTTCTTTTAAAACAAGATTTTGTTGTTGTAGCGTAGCTGAATGAGTAGTTCCATCAAAAACAGTAAAATCCAACATATCAACATTGTTCTTGATTTCCCACTGCCTATTATCATCCCAATAGTCCTGCGGCTGAATTGCTGCAACGATTTGATCTGTTTTAAAATCCACAACATGCAAAATGCCGCTTGGTGTTCTCATCGGTATCTCTCCCTATAACGAACGGTCGCTTTCACATCTGGTGGCATGATATCGATACGATTCTCACCACGTATGACAGTCGGAAAATTACTAAAAATGTCTTTTACATGAATTGCATTTTTACCGTTAATGGTTACAAGACTTTTTTCTGTATCAATTATCATCTTGTCTCCCGTGTCAAAAATGTAAGGCGGATTATTTTGAGTATTTACGTTCACTTTCCAGAATTTCAAATCTGAAACGGTCATCGCTTCTACTGGCGGTACATCTTGCCATTGCATCATACTAATCTGGATTTGTGCTGCTTTTTCCATATGATCGTTATTTTCATCCGTCCACCGCACAAATCGTTCTGAATCATCTTTTTCCGTCCCCGGAAGGAATTTCGAAATATACGCTTCCCATACATTGCCTGTTCTAGCTATCCACAAACGCCCTTGATATTGGTTCCAAGTGTTTGGGTAATCTCCACTCTCATAAATTAAACTTCTTCTTCCTGGTTTATTATCATAACCGATTACCATTGTTCCGTAGTTTTGCTCAGCTTGCCAAAACACATCAGTCATAGCTATTTTCGAAAGCACTTTACTGTTTTCATCTAATATCGCTATTTCCACTCGACCCATCTCATTGATACGTTTACTTTTACATGTAACATAAGCCTGCATAATAAAGTCTTGTACGGGCCCATTAGGTATATTTTTTTTAACAGCTGCACCATTCCATCCTTTTCCTATCCCTGTACCATAATTAGAGCAATAAAATTGATAACCGTCTGATTTCATATCACCGACTGGGTTGCCATCTTCCATTGCACTTACTTTACTCCACCCAACAGTGGTAGTCATTTCATCCCATATCAGCCTTTGATTTCTCTCTACAGGTAGTTGCTCTGTTTTCAAAGGATAACCCATTCTGAAGTAATCTCGATTATCCGGATACTCCCCAAACCACACATCTAAAAATGTACTTGGTTTCTGTGCTTCGAT
>NZ_JBNPJZ010000194.1:0-1572 GCF_050312695.1 Bacillus sp. AF62
TACTTGTATAATTATGTATCATAGAAAATATCCTTTTTTGTACAGATTATACCATAGATTCTAAACAGGTTCTTAAGCAGCAAGGTGAGGTATATGTGATAGACCCCGAGGGTACATTCACAGAAGGACTGAAAAGATTGCAAGAAATACTTGCACAAAAGAAGAAACCGAACCTATCGTAATTACGCTAGGGAGTCTATGGTGAAAGAAAAGAGGAAAGTATATGAACCTGTTATTTGTGAAGAGTTATCGTGAGCTTGCGAGCAGGAAATGTTTGCAAAAAACGGGTGTAGCAACTGTAGCGTAGCGCAAGGCGGTAGGACGGGGAAGGGGAGGTTACGAAACTGAAGATAACCAAAAGGGCTTTATTCATAATCGTATCAGTTTCTCTGTTAGGAGCTTGTAGTGAGCCAAAGGACAATCGTGTAACAGAACACCAGCAGACAACAATAAAAAGTGTCAAAAAAAATGAATCCGTACACGTGCCATTAAATATTTTTGAAAATAACAATTATAAAATTGAAGGGCAAAAAGTTACATTCACTCGTAGTATTACTAATGTTGAAATGAAAGATTTTGATCAATCATCTGAACTTGATTTTCGAGATCGTTATAACGATTATGTAAGTAAAAAAAATTTAAACCTCAAAAATGATTTTAAACTACTAATCATTCATATGAAACATGAAATAAATGAAAAAGCAAGAAGTAATCCATATGAAGGCTATTTATTAAACGTGGGTTCGGGACTTGTAATAGGTGATAATGAATTAGCTAGTGAAAATGAATTTTTAGAATACAAGCAAACATATATTACCGCCGATCATAGTGCAAAATCGACTTTTGAACAATCAGGGAAAATATTATTAGCAATTCCGAATAAATACGCTAAAAATAAAAGATTACAACTAAAAATCGTTCAAAAAATAAATAAGACAAATAAACTTGTTTATATTGATTTGAATTAAACGAGGTGGACGAATGTTAGACGACATCATAAAGGGCATAACGAATTTCTTTTTTGACATGCTTATGGGGAGTACAAAGAGCTTCCTTGATATGATTACGGAATTGTTCCAAAAAAGCGTTGATACGGTTCAAACAAATGTTTCAGAAACGCCAACAGAGTTTTCCCAAACGATTGTCGATAACCTGAGGATAATTTCTGACACGGCCATATTGCCCGTTGCGGGGCTGATTTTAACATATGTGTTTTGCTATGAACTATATCAACTAGTTATTGAAAAAAATCGTGGTGGCGATTTTGAAACGGGACAATTAATGTTTTTAATCATTAAAACAAGCGCAATGATTTTATTGTTAACTAACGCTTTTGATATAACGCTTGCAGTATTTGATCTCGGCAAATGGATAACAAATCATGTACCAGCTTCGGCATTAAAGATACCTGATTCTATAAAAGAGAAGATTGTTGGTTCAATAGAAGAAGGAGATGTAGGATCTGCTATGTCAATGTGGTTTGTTTCGGGTATTGCCTTAGAACCTGTTTAGAATCTATGGTATAATCTGTACAAAAAAGGATATTTTCTATGATACATAATTATACAAGTA
>NZ_JBNPJZ010000195.1:0-1559 GCF_050312695.1 Bacillus sp. AF62
CACTTGAAAATAGCAGACAGAGTTGCTTATTGGCAGGTGTAGCGATTTTATTAAAAAGATTTTAAACAGGTTCTTAGTTATCTTCTGTATTTCTTCTCATCTTCTTTTGTTTTCTTATTGTGGCAAGCATGGCAAAGCGTTTGTAAATTAGTCGGTTCTAATCGTTTTGACCAATCAACACGAATAGGAATGATATGATCGACTACATCACCTATCTTAATGATGTCCTTGCTTCTACATTGCACACATAAGCCATGATCTCTACGATACATAAGCTCACGCATATCTTTCCAAAGTCTTGAGTTGTAGAAGGAACGTGAGCTTTTGTTTCGAATATGTTTATCGTAATATTTTGCGGTTTCTTTTTCCTTTTCAATATGTTTAGCACAATACTTATCCCTTGTTAGTTCATTGCAACCTAACGACTTGCACGGCTTGAATGGTTTGCTTGGCATCTTCCACCCCCTTCCTCAACCGTTTCATTTCATCCTCGATAGCAAGATTCTTTTTATTAATCCGTTCATGATACTTTACAATGTCCGCTTGGTGCTCACGGATCTTATCGTTTACATATGCAGCGATATGCTCATGACCACAATGTGGACAAATATAGAAACACTTCTCAATACGATTAGGAAGTTGTGCTACTTGTGGTTGCATATTATAATCTTTATTACAGTTAGAGCAGTAGACTAGCATCTACCCTCACCTCATTTAAAAGAATATTCCGATTATATATTTATAAATACATACAAATTGTTATAATAGAGTTAACATTGCCATCAGGAAAAGTAATTCGCCCCCAAGCGAGTTTCTTTTCCTTTTTTTATGGCTACTTTTCTAAGAATTCATCCAACGTTTTACCAAGCAAACTAATCATCGCTTCTCTCTTTTGCTTTGGTGTTGTATTATCTTGCATTTCATTAAAGATAGGAAGTACCCTTTCTAATTTCTTTTTATCAATGCGTTCATTTACAACATCTTGTCCTAACATTGAAATGAATGTACCAATTACAACAGATTGTTCTTGTTTATCTAGTTTCATTTATTTCACTCCTTTTAATTACACGACCTTGTATTGAATCAGCAATTGCTTGCTTTGTGAATCCAAGTTGCTCTAAACCCGGTCCGCCAAACGGACTCACTTTTAAATCGACGATATCCATACCCTCTTTAAATCGTGAACGGTTTTCGTTAATCCGCAAATTAATATGTTTGACTTCTTTCTCATGAATCTCCACAATCTCTTTTACCAACATCGCTTTCTTACCTTCACCAAACCCACCTTCAATTCCAGTAAACTCATATCCCGCTACCATTTGTTTCTCGATGATTTGTAAGTGGCTCATTTCGTTTCCTCCTCATAAAATCAATTCCTCTCACTTACAAAAATAGATTTATACATTGCGTTCTATGTAAACAAGTTGACCGCTCTTCTAAACCGAATCACAGCCAACTTGGTATATGAATATAAAATAAATCCCCTTGGTTTTTTCGTCCTATCGCGGGTTCCTACCGCCCATGCCCGTTCTTCGGTAACGTTTTGATAATGGGGCCCA
>NZ_JBNPJZ010000026.1:0-1547 GCF_050312695.1 Bacillus sp. AF62
CAACATCTGTCGCTGGAAAGTACTCTTTTCCATTCTGAATTAAGATTTCTAAGTTACCGAACATGTTGTGTGAAAACATTTGCGTTTGATTCATTTTTCATTTCCCCTCGTACTATATTTTTTTGACGAAGGCATCCGATGTAACATGACCCCCTCGCAAAACGCGATCCCATCCTCTTTCGTTTGTTTACCGCTATTCAGAGGGACTAACGTTTCGTTCATCCCTCGTCCCATTCCTTACTTTCTTCGGCACCTGATTCGGCCCTTCCCACAATCCTTGTTTTCTCCATCTCATTTTCAATTTATAGACGTAAGATGGACTTCGCTGGAACAGGATACTGATTTTTTGATCGGATATCCCTTGCTCATTCAGTTTCCGTACGCATGCCGGCGTTAATCCATCTGGAACATTGCCGGGCTTTCCTCCGCGACGTCTCGGCTCTGTATCAAAATACCTACCCAACTGGCGTAACTCCTGACCAGTCGGGCAATTTGTACAAATGTTCACGCTAAAACTCGCATCATCTGAGCGGTTGTAATAACACCGTCTACATTTCTGTTCGATGATATCGCCAATCTGATACGTAAGGCGTATGCGTCCTTCTCTTGAAAGTTTCATGTGAAACACCTACAATATAGCTTTCAATGCGATTCCTAACGCTTGGGATCTTGCTTGTAACTCTAGACGATATTTCCGTTCCATTCCGCCTGTTTCTTCCGCCGCGCCAATTCTGATTTGTGCTTTTCGAAGTTCCGCTTCGACTTCCCATTTCTTTTCGCTTAACTGGTTAAACTCGTTGAGTAAGGTCGTGTATGCTTCCTCGCGCTCTTGGAGTTGTTGTTTCAACTTTTCTAGCGCCGCTTGCAATTCCGTTTGAGGCACTCCATTAGATACCCCTTCAGAATGTTCCGTTTTCTTTTTAACAACCTTTGTATCCTCAGCCAATGGTTTTGTGTTCTTTTTCACTCTCGACCCCTTAGAGGACTTTTTAACGCCCTCTTTTTTCTCTTCAGCCATTTGCGCTACCATTTTCTCATTTCTCCCTTCCAGTAAGGTATCTCCGAATTGTTTGAGTTGTTTCCCAATCTCACAGTTATCCATGCACCAAGAAATCTTGTGATTCCCTGACTTCCCGTATGTTGGCACTTTCTTGCATCCCGCGCAGTGTTGATCTTGTAGGTTTAATATGTGAATCCGAATCGATTTCTTATCACGCTTCATCGGAAGGCTTGTCCTCCTCTATGATTTCAAATTCTTCCGATGGCTGCGGTAATTCGGAAACCACCTCTTCTTCTGTCTCTACCGTTTCCCCTGGTTTCTCCTCGCCCTTTGGCTCTTCTTTTGTTTCTGGTTGCTGTTCTTTCCACTCGTGCCACTTGATGGCTAATGGTGCGACACGTTTACGATATTCATCAATGGTTTCGATAATGTGACCGAAAGACATGTTCAGCTCATTTGCCAGTTTTAAATAGGATTCTCCTTCCAGACGGCGTTTCACAATCTCCGGAAGTTTATTCGGCACCCCCTCAAAGTTCGGTGCTAAACC
>NZ_JBNPJZ010000196.1:0-1477 GCF_050312695.1 Bacillus sp. AF62
GAGGGGTGATGGCACACCCTCATCTTGAAGGCTGTTCAAAACAGAAATGGACTGCGAACGTTTAGTCATTCAAGAATACCATCCGTTACACCATAAGGTGTAGGACTTGCAGCTTTAGCCGTGGGAGTGTCAATATTAAGGTTGACTGACCAGAACCAAATAAACCGATCGTTATTAAGTACTTGATCTTAGTGGTATACGATATTATCTCATATAGTTGACATAAGGGCGTATTTGCATGTAAATCGCTCTTTTATGTACAATGAAAGAAAAACATCATATGAGATGGAGAGAGGAAAACCCATGTCCAACCAACAATTAGTGAATTTACGCATTGATTTTGCTTTTAAACAACTATTTGGCACAAGTGGAAATGAAGATATTCTGATTGCTTTTTTAAATGCGATGTTACAGGATTCTTTAGAATCACCTATTATTTCGTTACAATTAGAAGACCCGCACTTGCACCGAGAACATGAGGAAGATAAATTATCAATTTTAGATATTTCAGCCACATTAGATACAGGAACAAAGGTAAATGTGGAAATTCAATTGAATAATAATCATGATATGATTAAAAGAAGCCTGTATTATTGGGGAAGATTATATACATCTCAACTACAAAAGGGGATGTCTTATAGTTCTCTTCACAAAACCATTACGATTAATTTGTTAAACTTCATGATGTTTCCAGAATATGAAACGTTTCATACAACAGGAATTCTATGGAATCAACAACAACAAAAGAAGTTAAGTGATGATATTGAAATTCATATCGTGGAAATTCCAAAATTAATGCAACAGTGGCGGAATGAACAAGTAAATCCCTGGGAAGATTCGTTTGTTCGTTGGTTGTTACTACTTCCAGCGAATGAAGATGAACGATTAACCCAAACATTGGAGGATATTGCGATGAACCAAGACCCGATTTTACAAAAAGCCATGAATAAATGGGAACGTATGAGTCAAGATTCTTCTTTCCGACAAGCGTATGAAGCAAGGGAGAAAGCGTTGATGGATGAAGCCGCAAAGTTTGCTTATGCAGAACAAAAAGGGATTGAAAAAGGGAAAATGCAACTTATTCGTGGTATGCACAAAAACGGAATGCCAATAGAAGATATTGCAAAGTTTACAAATTTACGTATAGAAGAAATAAGAAATATTGTACAAGCTTAAATGATTAAAAATAACACCTACAAATACTGTAGGTGTTATTTTTTAGTGGCCACCGCCACCAGGGGTATCATTAATGTTCGAAAGAATGTAAATTCCTGTTCCTGGATCAAGAAGATAATTGGTTGTTTTTTATTAACGTAGTTAAAAGTCAATTTCAACACCTCCTACAAAATAATCTTCACTACATAATATAATTATTGTTTAACAGGTTTTTCACACTATTTTTGGCTCTGGTGCAAAAATAGTGGGTTTATGAAAAATGAACAAACGATTCCTAACGGAATTGAAATTTATGCTGTTA
>NZ_JBNPJZ010000066.1:0-119457 GCF_050312695.1 Bacillus sp. AF62
ACTTGTATAATTATGTATCATAGAAAATATCCTTTTTTGTACAGATTATACCATAGATTCTAAACAGGTTCTTAGGTGATTCATTCTTGAAAGAACCAGGTCAAGAGTATGCGGAGAGTAATGATGGAGGTAAGACTTGGAACTATATGTGTAGCGGGCTAAAGCATCATTACGCATATCAAATGGCAGTTAACCCAAATGATCCAGAAAATATTATTATCGCGACATCTTCAAATCCACGCGTAGCGCATGATTACAATAATGGAAATTGTGAATCATTTATTTATAAGAAAGAAAAAAATCAGTCTTGGGCAGAAATGAATGCAGGTTTACCAACTCCTAAAGGGACAATCATACCAGTATTAAAGGCAACAAGTGATGGAACGTTTTATCTGTTTAGCAATAAAGGAGTGTATCAGTCAGTAGACGGTGGTTCAAATTGGACATCATTAGAGATTCCTTGGGAGAATAGATTTATGGAACAACATCCATATGAGATGTTAATTATTAAATAAGTGACGGGTATATTTTTTACTACTATTCATTGGTAATGTTTAGTTGAATGTAAATTAAAAATGTAAAAAGCCAGGTAATGTGTTATTCATGCTACCTGGCTTTTTTGACCATCAATTTAAGGTTATTTTCATATTTGTGTAAATATGAAACAAGCAGGATACATGAATAGAGAATGGGTAAAATAATACCGAATGATCACTAGATTGTATCAATGATGCTATAAGAGTTTTTTTAGGTGAACTGAAGCAAGAAGCAGTGATTTAGATTCAGAGTGACTAGCAATTGGTGTTAGGGAGTTCAATGGTTCAAAAATGAACTCATTTCAACTCATATTCTCTTCGCAATGTATCATTTTGAAGAATATTAAAACTTAGGAGGAAATGAATTATGACAAAAGATTTCTATACTGCACTGAAAGAAAGACGTACTTACTATGGAATTAACAAAGAGGTACAAGTATCGGATGAAAAAATTAAAGAAATCGTGGAGTTTGCTGTGAAATATACTCCATCAGCTTTCAATTCTCAAACTGCGCGATTAGTTGTATTATTTGGTGAAGCTCATGATAAATTATGGGATATTACAACTGAAACATTAAGAAAAGTAGTTGGAGATGGAGATTTCTCAGGCACGCAACAAAAAATGGATTCTTTTAAAGCTGGTTATGGAACAGTACTATTCTTTGAAGATGAGGCTATCGTTAAATCGCTTCAAGAAAAATTTGCTGCATATGCTGAAAACTTCCCAATTTGGTCACACCAAGCATCAGGTATGCACCAATTAGTCGTGTGGACAGGTTTAGAAGCAGAGGGATTAGGGGCATCTTTACAACATTATAATCCATTAATTGATGATGAAGTAAAAACAGAATGGAATGTTCCTGCTAATTGGAAACTGATTGCGCAAATGCCATTTGGTAATCCAACGGCTGCACCAGGAGAAAAAGAATTCCAACCACTTGAAGAGCGTGTGAAATTTCATAAGTAACATTCAAATGTAATAAAGTGAAGCTTTAATTAGTAGTGGTCTTACTGTTCGCAAATAGCGGAGGAAGCTAACTGTATTGTGAAAAAAACTGTTTCGTCAAAAAAGTTTATTCGTTCTGTTAAAAACACTATTTTAATCTTTAAAGGAACAAGGTGATCGTTTTGATCACCTTGTTTCATTTCTTAAATTTTATTTTATTCATTCAAAAACGCTAGCTTTTCATAAATGTTTGAAAAACTAGCGTTTTAATTATAGATATTTGTAATTTGATTACTTAAAACTATATACGAAAAAGCTTTTATGCTATTCCTCAAGTTTTACCCATTCCTGTGACCACTCTTCTATTCCACGAATAATGGATTCTAAAGCAAATCCTTTTTGAGTTAAAGAATATTCTATACGAACTGGTGTCTCAGGAAAGACTTTACGTTCGACAATTCCTTCTAGTTCTAATTCTTTCAATCTTTCTGAAAGTAATCTTCCGCTAACAGGAAGAGAAGATTCAAGCGTACAAAAGCGCTGAGATCCAGAAAAAAGTTGGTAAATAATTAGTGCTGTCCATCGTTGGCTAAAAAATTTCATTCCTTTTTCAAAGCGAGGGCATAATGTAGAATCATTCATTTTCCTTCACCTCCTAAAATAAATTATATAACATCTTACTATTAGTAACAAATGTTTTTATAATTAATTACTTGACGTAAATTAATTACGTATGTATACTAACTTACATAAAGTAACTAAGTTGTTTTATGTAACTAAAACTCTTTTCTTTAAATGGCCAAAGTTGTAATGATACATATTGCATATAAGCTGAGAGAAAAAAGAATAGCATCTGTAAAAACACTTACGTTGTGTAAGTTAAACAATAAAAAATATAACAATGGAAGAGAATTTTTAGAGATTCTCAATACTAGGAGGTACCTAATGGTTACAACAGATACAATTCATATGTTAGAAGATAAAATTCAATTTATACATCAAGATGGAAAGGATATTTATTTAGTAGGACCTATCAAATTGCCAATTAATTTATATGGGGAGACTAAAGTTTTTCAATGGTATTCTTGGTTGCAATGTAGTGAGGTTACAAATAGTGTAGAAGGAATTATTGAAAAGCTTTCATCTATTAATTTAGCTGATATGCAGCAATCTAGTGTGCTTGTGTATGGTGATTTTGAGAATTCTGAAGATGCCCTAATTCGTATGCATAGTATTTGTCACACGGGTGATATCTTTGGTAGTAAACGTTGTGATTGTGGATTTCAATTAAAGCAGTCTTTACAAATGATTACAGAACATGGTTCAGGTGCTTTATTTTACTTAGCGAATCATGAAGGAAGAGGAATTGGTTTGTTTAGTAAAGCTATGACGTACCTCTTGCAAGAAAATGGGTTAGATACAGTAGAAGCTAATCTGAACCTAGGCTTTGAAGATGATGTTCGAAACTATGATGATACAATTGAAGTATTAAAAGCGCTACGCTCAAAACCTGTAAAACTTATTACAAATAATCCGAAAAAATTAGAAGCGTTACAAAAAGCTGGATTAAATGTTACGAGTCGTGAACCGTTATGGGGTGATATCTCAGAGTTTAATGAGAAATATTTGCAAACGAAGATTCAGCGTTCTGGACATTTTGAAGGGGGACACTTACATGCTTGAGCATGAATTGTATATGAAGCTAGCACTAGAAAATGCCAAGGCTATGAAGGGACAAACGACTCCAAATCCATTGGTTGGATCTGTAATTGTAAATGATAATCGAATTGTAGGGGTCGGAGCACATATGAAGGCCGGAGAACCACATGCCGAAATACATGCGATACGTATGGCTGGAGAACAGGCACGTGGTGCTACAATCTATGTAACTCTTGAACCTTGTTCTCATTATGGTAGAACAGGGCCTTGTGCTGAAGCAATTGTACAAGCAGGAATTAAGAAGGTAGTAGTTGCTACACTTGATCCAAACCCGCTTGTTTCTGGACGTGGAATTAAAATTCTACAAGATGCAGGTATTGAAGTACTTGTAGGAGTGTGTGAAGAAGAATCTAAAAAAATGAATGAAGTCTTTAATAAATATATTTTGACAAAGCGTCCATTTGTAACGATTAAATCAGGAGTTACATTAGACGGGAAAATCGCTACGTCTTCATCGGATAGTAAGTGGATTACATCTACAGAAGCAAGACAAGAAGTACACCAAATACGAAACGAAAATGCGGCTATTTTAGTAGGAGCGAATACTGTTCAAAAGGATAATCCATCATTGACAACGCGTATTCCAAATGGACGAAATCCACTTCGAATAATATTGGACTCGACATTACGCATACCGATGGAAGCTAACGTTGTTACAGATGGAGAAGCTCCTACCTGGATATTTACAACAAGTAATCATGCAGCGAAAAAAAAGAAAGCATTAGAAAATGCAGGAGTTAAAGTATTTGTTACTAGCGGAGAAAAGCATATAAACTTACATGAAATGCTTGATGTTTTAGGGCAAAAAGGAGTTTCCTCCCTGCTTATTGAAGGTGGTGGAGAGGTAAATGCTTCGTTTATTGAAAATAAATTGATGGATAAACTTATATTATATGTCGCACCAAAAATTATTGGGGGCAGATTGGCGCCTAGCTTTGTAGGGGGGACTGGTATTACTAAAATGCAAGATGCAATTGAATTTAAGGATATATCATTTACCCAGGTTGGAAAAGATTATAGATTTATTGGCTATCCAGAATATCGGAAAATATAAGGAGAATAAAAGCTACTTATATTTTCCGATAAATGGATTGCAGAAAGGAGCGATGAAGAGTGAAGTTTGGATTTGATATCGATGATACATTAATTGATTTAAGGCAGCATGCTTTTCATTTATATAATAAGAAATTAAACAAAAAAGTAGGATTGGATGTATTTCATTCTTTAAAAACAATTGAAATTCATGAAGCATTTGGCATGAATTCGGAGGAAGGCAGTCATATGTGGAATAGTTTGCTGGATGAGATTTATTATACTTCTTGTTCACCGTTTCCATATGCAGTAGAGACATTACAAGAATTAGAAAGACAGGGACATGAAATATACTATATAACAGCTCGGCCTAAAGAGCATGGAGAGCAAACAAAAAAATGGTTAATAGAAAAAGGTTTTCCGGTACATGAAGATCGCTTTTTCTATGGAATGAAAGATGAAGAAAAAATACACTTCATACAAGAAATGAAATTAAACTATTTCTTTGATGATAAGCCAGCTGTCTTAGAAACGTTAATAGGAAAGCCAATAAAAGTGTATGCAAAAACTACTTCTTACAATCAACATCTCAATATCCCGCGTATTACAAGTTGGACAGAGTTAGGAGATATTATAAAGAAAGAAATGTGAGGATTTAACTGGCAAATCAAATAGAGCTAAGAGTATATTGAGTGTTACAATTTTAGAGGAAAGACATAGGTGTTATGTCTTTCCTTATTTTTTAATACTATCGTTTTTATTAGTGCGATGTGCTAGGAGTACTTCTAATAGAGAGAAAATAGAAAAATGAGCAATAAGAAAAATATTTTTAAGCTAGTCTTGTATAGCAGTGTAATTTATATATCAATGATGGGTTCCCCTGGTGCCACAATATTTTTGGATATTTTGGATGAGAAGTTTAAGAATTAATAGGGTGTGTTCATAATCATGAATTTTTGGAAAACCAAAATTACAATGTTAGGTTATTTTGAATCAGTAGTGGATGATATGCAAAATTGCATATCACAAAATAAACATCGTAATTTTTGGATTCTTGGTATAAAATACATTACTTAAACTATATATTAGAATGGAGAAAGTGAATTGGAATTATTAAGAAACAGTAAGGTTGGTACAAAACTAAACATATTAATAACTATATCAAGTATTGCATGTATAGTATTATCCCTAATAGGGTTTTGGGGATTAGAAAGAGGGAAAAGTACTTCCTCTAATATGTATGAGGATAATTTACTACCAATTGAGTGGATTGGTATTGTAGAATCTAATTTTTATCATGTTAATATGAACTTTATGGAAATTATGGTATCAAAAGATGAAAAAAGAATGAATGAATTAATAAGAGAAATGGACGGAATTCGTCAGGAAAATGATCATCTTTTAAAGCAGTTTGAGGCTAAAGTTATTTCTACTAAAGAAAAAGAATTATATAACACGTTTTATGAAACATTTAATGAATTAAGAACTCAAATGAAGAAAGCGCAAGAATTAGGGAAATCTAATAATGAGGAAGCATATGCATATTACCTAAAAGAGATTGAACCTAATATGCAAAAATCAATAAAATCAATTCGGGAATTGATTTTATATAATAGTAATAATGCAGAGCTTTTACAGAAGGAAAATAATAATAGTGCTCAAAATACAATGATAATGTTTATAAGTATTTCGCTTTTAGCAATTTTGATAATTATATTAACTGGATATGTTATTAAATTAACTATCCGAAAACCACTTGTGTTACTACAAAATGATATGGAAAAAGTAGCAGCTGGAGATTTAACAACACGTACTCCTTATAAAGCAAATAATGAATTAGGGCATATTGTTCAGTCTTTTAATAGTATGTTAGATAACCTTCAACAATTAATTGCGAATGTTAAGATGACAACACAAGAGGTTATTTCTACTACGGAGGGCGTATTACAAGATACAAATCGAGCGTCTAGTATTTCAAATGAGGTTGTACAGACTGTTTTAGAAGTAAAAACAAAAATAGAAGGACAGGTAACTAGTATTCAGGAGAGCTCATCCTCAATGGAAGAAATTACAACAGGGGTGCAAACTGTAGCTGAATCTTCAGCAGTAGTCGCTGAGGTAGCAGTAACAACTACAGAACGAATAAATATCGGTAGTGAAGTGATAAATCACTCTATTCTTCAAATGAATAGTGTGCATGATGTTGTTGAGGAAACATCAAAAGTAATAAATAAACTTGTTACACGTACACAACAGATTGATACAGCTCTCGCTGCAATTACTAATATTGCCGAACAAACGAATCTTCTTGCCTTAAATGCCGCTATTGAAGCGGCACGTGCTGGAGAGAATGGGAAAGGATTTGCAGTGGTTGCCGCAGAAGTTCGAGACTTGGCTGAGCAATCTAAAGAATCTGCAAAAGAAGTTAATCATTTAATAAAATCCATTCAAAAAGATACCAAAGATACAGTTAATGTCATGCAAAAAGGACAACAAAAGGCAGTAGAAGGAAAAGAAGCTGCTTACAAAGCGAATCAAACCTTCTTGTCTATTATGAGAGATATTGATAAGATTACAAGTCAAATTCAAGAAGTATCCGCAGCGACAGAAGAGATGTCTGCTGGTACAGAAGAAGTAAATGCTTCTCTTTCGCTAGTTTCTGAAACTGCAACGGATGTGAAAAAGGAGACGCTTCAAACAGTAAATTCAATTCAATCACAGGCCGTATCAATTGAACAAATATCAATCCAATCCAACAAAATGAAAGAAAAGGTGGAAGAATTAACGGAACTGGTTTCAAAATTTAATATTACAGAACAAAAAGGATGAGTAAATCATAAAAGTTTACGTATGGCTATCAGCCTAAAAATAATTGATTTTTCGCGATTAAAAAGATTTTAGTAATTAATTCAATCACAAGTATAAAAACATGAAGACTTAAGGGTCTTCGTGTTTTTTTATTGAATAATGTATGAAAAAAATATTGATCATTATACGATATTTTGGAAGTTATCACAAAATATTCATATATGCAAAATTACATACATTAAATGATTGATAATCATGAATTAATGTAACTATAATAATTACACTTATAAATAACTTACTGGCCATAATTATAAGTGAGGAAGGAGGAATTTGTTTTATTGTATTTTGTATATAAAAAAATAGAAAAGGAGATATGCAAATGAAAAGATTACTTGTTATAGGCATCATGTATACAATGTTTTTCCTCATAGGAAATATACATTTACATGCTGATGAACGAACAAATGTAAAAGAAATTACTAGTTTAGAAGAGCCTACTTGGATATTTCAGGCGGGCATAAGTAAGGGTAAATATCACGATCGACAAGATTTAGGATTTATTTTGCAGAGAAATACACCATTAAAGGTAAGACAAACGAATCCTAATTTTAAAGACAAATTAACATTACGTTTATTGTCTAATGACTCTAAAAATGAAAAATCCATACAAGTAGGAAATGAATGGATTACCATTCAAGGTGATACGCCTTTAGTTCCTTTCATAGATACTCCGTATGGTGAAGAGCACGCTGTACTTGAGTACCAAGTAGGGAATGAAAGTGCTACTAAACCTCTTCCCATTTATAAACAACAAGGAAGTGTATCTCAATTTTTTAGCACATGGGATCAATTTGATGGAGAGTATGCATTAATTCAAGGGAAGAGTTTTCAATTATTTGTACCTAAAAAAGATAAAGAGTTAGTAAGATCTTTAAAAGATTTTCAATCGTTAGATGAGTTAATTGCGTATTATGAAGATATTTTTGCGATGTATGATTCAATTATTGGTTTAGATGGCTCAACTGTTGAAAATAGAAAAAGTCAAAATCGTTATTTCTTAAAAGCAGATATATCCGGTGCTGGCGGTGCCTATTATGGTACAAATTGGACAGCGAATAGTTCAGATAGTACAAAAATGTGGTTAGATAAACTGAGTTGGGGAACTTTACATGAAATCGCTCACGGATACCAAGCTGGTTTTGATAATCAAGGAATATTTACAGGAGAAGTTTCTAATAATCTATTCGGTGTTCAATATCAATATAGCAAATATGGAAAAAAAGCAGATCAAGTTGGTTGGTTGTTTAATTTCGGGAAAAAGGAACAGGTAGAACGGAATTTATATAATGCTTTAATGAAAGAAAATAAAACTTATGATGATTTAGATTTACGACAAAAACTTATTCTTTTAACGATGGCGAAACAAAAAGCTGGCGATGAAGCTTTTGCAAAAATGTATCAAGGTTATCGAAAACTAGCTAGCAATGCTGCTTTCAAAAAAGGTGACCATTCTTTACCAGATTTAATGAATCAGTATTATAGTGAGAATGGACAAGTTGATTTTACACCTGTTTTTGAAAGATGGGGCTTTAAGCTTAATCATAAACAAATAGAGATGAATAGGGCGAAAGGTTTTCCGGCTGTTACTTCTTTAGCTTTTATAGTGCCTGAATCACAATTAGCGAAAGCAAGAGCTATAGTTGATCCGGATATTCCGATAAACTCCAATTTCGAAATAGTTACGAATCAGCAAATTGCTCCACTTGGACTAAAAGGGAATTTGCATATCCATTTAAAAACAAATGAAATAGATACATTGAAAGGAGGAAAAATTAAATTAAAAGAAGGGAATACAGTTGTTCAAGAGAAAACA
Source organism: Bacillus sp. AF62 (assembly GCF_050312695.1). Taxonomy (NCBI): domain Bacteria; kingdom Bacillati; phylum Bacillota; class Bacilli; order Caryophanales; family Bacillaceae; genus Bacillus; species Bacillus sp. AF62. The sequence goes on from NZ_JBNPJZ010000066.1 coordinate 8,915, forward strand.
ATTGAAACAACAGATATCAATTTACAAGACGTACCAAATGGAGTTTATACAGTTGAGATTTCAGGTGGGAAAACGGATAGTATGTACCATTTTAGTTCGTATTATGCCTATGTAAAAGAAAAAGATAATAGTCTAACGATTGATGTTAACGAGATGAAAGTGAGTAAGTTGGTAAATCAAACGATTCAATTCCTAGGATTAGGAGATGACCAGTTTGCCGAATTAAATACAGACTTAGAGCAAAAGCAAGCTGTTTTTACAGTTACTACTAAAACTCCTCATAGCTATTATACAGATGAAAAATACGCATCAATAGAGGTGTTTAATGATAAGGGAGAAAAAATTTATACGAAGGAAATGGAAGGAACAAATGTAACGATAGTAAACGATAGCATTTCACTAAAAGAAGGATATAGAATTAAAATCTATCATGATGAAATAAAAAAACGATTAACTAGTAAAGCTACTATTATTAATCCCATGAATAAAACGAATGAATTTATAATGACAAAATGGGGATTGAAAAATACTTATTTGAAAAATAATCCAGAAGAAAATCTTATGCAAAGAATTGATGAAGAAATGGAAGAAATTATAGGTAATCAAGTTTTAAAAGAGATACCAATGCAAAAATTAGAAATGAAAAAGAATGTGTGGATGGCTATAAATATGTTATCAGAACCACAAAAAATAACGTATATAAATAAATATAAAGATAGCTTATATAATGAGTAATTTTTGAGAAATGAAATGAATCTAAAAGTAAAGACGCAATCTATCTATATTATGAGGAATCACAATTCATAAACAGTAGATAAACATAGATAGTTTGAAATACCTATGTTTCCAATTCTGAAAAACATTTATTTAACTTAATAATAAGATTGTAAAGGAGTAAGAATATGAAGAATTTCGTAAAGGTAGGTTTAACTACAGGAGTGGTGTTATCGGCGATTATGCCCTATGGAGGAGTACATGCGGCAACAGAAGATTTAAAAGTGGAAACAAAGGAGGATACGTTCCGAACAGGTAATTTAACAGCACCTTCTCAAAAATCAGCAGAAAATGTAGCAAAGGATGCACTAAAAGGAAAAACAGAACAAGCATTATCATCAAAGCAAGTTAATACGGAATCCAAAGTTAATTATAATGTTACGCAAAGTCGTAAATCTTATGATGGTACTACATTGGTACGTCTTCAACAAACGTATGAAGGACGTGATGTATACGGATATCAACTAACAGCACATATTAATGATGATGGTGTACTTACGAGCGTTTCGGGGGATAGTGCCCAAGATCTACAACAACAGGAAGATTTGAAACAACCTATTACTTTATCAGAAGAGGATGCAAAGAAACAGCTTTTCAACATCTATGGAAATGATCTTACATTTATTGAAGAACCAGAAATTAAACAAGTGGTATATGTAGATGAAAATACAAATAAAGCTACAAACGCATATCAAATTACTTTTAGTGCATCTACACCTGAATATGTATCTGGTACAGTATTAATTGATGCTTTTGGTGGTAATCTATTAAAAGAACTCGTTCAAAAATTGGGTATACAAGTAGATAGTAGTATTGTCCAATCTGCGACAGCAAATAAATCACAAGATCCTTCAAAATTAACAGGTACAGGAAAAGATGACTTAGGTATTAATCGTACGTTTGGAATTACGCAGCGAAGTGATGGAACGTACATGCTTGCAGATTATTCTCGTGGTAAGGGAATTGAAACATATACTGCTAATTATAAAGATTATAATAATTATAGAAGAAATGTATGGGGGTATCTCGATGATTTAGTAACAAGTAATTCTACAAATTTTACTGATCCTAAAGCAGTTAGTGCCCATTATTTAGCAACGAAAGTATATGATTTTTATCAAGAAAAATATGGCCGTAACAGCTTTGATAATAATGGGCAAAAAGTAATTTCTGTCGTTCATGGTTGGAACACAAATGGTACGAATAAAGGAAATCCTAAGCAGTGGTTTAATGCATTTAGTAATGGAGCTATGTTAGTATACGGAGATCCAATTGTTAGAGCATTTGATGTGGCAGGACATGAATTTACACACGCGGTTACAAGAAATGAGTCTGGACTTGAGTATGCAGGAGAAGCTGGTGCAATTAATGAGGCTCTATCTGATATTTTAGGAGTAGCAGTTGAAAAGTATGCCAATAACGGAAAGTTCAATTGGACAATGGGAGAACAATCAGGTCGTATTTTTAGAGATATGAAAAACCCATCATCTATCTCTTCTAGATATCCGGAGGACTATAGACATTATAATAACTTACCTATTGATGCTGACCACGATCATGGTGGTGTACACACGAACTCTAGCATTATTAATAAAGTAGCTTACTTGATTGCTAGTGGTGGAAGCCATAATGGAGTAAATGTACATGGCATTGGAGAAGATAAAATGTTTGATATTTTCTATTATGCAAATACGGATGAATTAAATATGACTTCTGATTTTAAAGAATTAAAAGAAGCTTGTATTCGTGTAGCAACGAACTTATATGGTAAAGACTCATTAGAAGTACAAGCTGTCCAACAAGCCCTTAAAGCAGCTTATATTTAATATTATTGTGATGAATTATAAACTCTTTTATTTTAATATAGTGATTAATTTGTATGTATAGACAAAAACCTTGTAGAATTTTTCTTCAAGGTTTTTTTAAATGTTATCCCGCTATTTGCCGGGAAGTAAGATCCCGCCTCAAAATTCAGCGGAAGCAAAGAAGTTAGGTGGGGGTCGGGCTGATTAAAGTTTCACTTTATGTTATATGGTTTTTAGTTAATTAGGATAAAAAATAATCCTATAACTGTATGTAAGAATGTGTAATTTTACACTCTTTTTTATGATAGAAAAGGATACTACTTTAGTAAATATAAAAAGTTAGAAATTATAGTATATAGGGCACTTTTTTGTTCCTATGGAACTTTAAAGTGCGTAATTTTCTTTCTAGTTAATATAGATCATAATGGTATTTACTGGTTGGTTTTAGCTTTACTCTGTTGTTGATGTGATTTTTTAACATGACAATGATTAGAATCAGGATTATCGATTAGATCTAAATGATGATAATTTCGATTTTTAATTCAGTACAGAGTCCAATAGCTACATAATTTTCGTTTATCCCGCTATTTGCCGGGCAGTAAGACCCCCACCTCAAAATTCAGCGGAAGCAAAGAAGTTAGGTGGGGGATGAAAAAAAACCACTGATTAAAGTTTCACTTTATACTCTTTCGAAAAAAGGGTGGATCTGCTTATTTTTTGTTAAAGATAAGAGAAGTGAACCACAATATAAACGTAATTATTTATTCCAACGTAAGTCAATCATTTAGCACATGAATTTGGAGGGATTTACATGCATATGCAATTAAAAGGAAAAACAGCACTGGTTACTGGATCTACGGCAGGGATTGGAAAAGCAATTGCCACTTCATTAGTAGAGGAAGGAGCTACTGTACTTATTAATGGACGCCGTGAAGAAAATGTTAATCAAACGATAAAAGAAATTCGAGCGCAGTATCCTGATGCTATCCTTCAACCCGTAGTAGCTGATTTAGGAACAGAACAAGGGTGCCAAAATGTGATTGAAAAGTACCCTGAAGTAGACATTCTTATTAACAACTTAGGAATTTTTGAACCTGTAGAATATTTTGATATCCCTGATGAAGATTGGTTTAAATTGTTTGAAGTCAATATTATGAGTGGTGTTCGACTTACTCGCTCATATTTGAAAAAAATGATTGAAAGAAAAGAAGGAAGAGTCATCTTTATTGCTAGCGAAGCAGCTATTATGCCATCTCAAGAAATGGCTCATTATAGTGCGACTAAAACGATGCAACTCTCACTTTCTCGTAGTTTAGCTGAGCTGACGACAGGAACGAATGTGACTGTTAATACTATAATGCCTGGTTCGACTTTAACGGAAGGAGTTGAGACTATGCTAAATAGTCTTTATCCTAATGAGCAATTGACAATAGAAGAAGCTGAGAAGCGATTTATGAAAGAGAATCGACCAACCTCTATTATTCAAAGACTTATTCGACCAGAAGAAATTGCCCAGCTTGTCACTTTCTTAAGTAGCCCACTTTCCTCAGCGATTAATGGTTCCGCGTTGCGAATAGACGGGGGATTAGTACGTAGTATATTCTAATAAAAAAAGCAAATTGCGATATGAAAACAGCCGAATTTTTCTACTATAAGAAAAATTCGGCTGTTATTTTTTACTTGTTGTAAAGGAGGAAAAGCGTTTAGCGTTGTGGCATCTCTCATGTTAAATTGGTAATTAAGAAAAAGGTATGCTCCATTTGAAGCATACCTTTTTAGTTTGCAATTTTATTTATCTGTATTTAGCTCGTCTTGATTATCAAATTTCTCTAAAACCTTTAATAAAATAGTTAAGATAATTGTGGATACGATTGCAATAATTAAAATGCCATGAGGTGATAGTTGAACCGAGGTTAATGCAACTTTAGCTATGCCAAAATATCCTACATAAGTAGCTAAGAATGATGTAACCACTGAAATCGTAAATCCTAAAAATCCTAATTCATCTAGTTTCTTTTCAGGTAATCCACATAAACTTAAAATCTTAGTAAAAATAGCAGCTACTATGAATAACTCAATGGACAGAATAAATAATGACATGACTCCAGAATATACAATTTCATCTGGCATCCATTTCCCTAATGCTAGCATTAGAAGAGCAGGAAGGAAGAGTGGTAAAAATAGTCCTAAAATCATGACTACGATTTCCATTTTATTTGGTGCTTCATTATTATTTTGATTGCTCATAAATCCTCCTAAATAGTAATATGAATGATAGTCTCATGAAGAGTTCAACATATACTATCACATTAAATTATTGAATTTAATATTATTTTTTATTCAGAAAATGGGGTGCAATTGAGGTCCTCAAAATATGGGTTATTTTCGTATTTAAACTGTAAGAAATTATATAGTTGGATTCAGCTGGGGTTTTCAAGGATTAGATAGTTTAACAGTAAATTTTAGATATGTAGGTACTTATGGAAGAGGGACAGTAATTTGAAGTTTTCGTAATTCAGATATATCAATAACTTTTCTGTTGGATATGTATGTAGCATACATGTAGAGGGAATTAAAAACTATAATAAATAAAGTTGCATAAATTGACCTTTACGCAACTTTATTGTTCTTCCAACGATTACTGGCAGCATGAAATTTGATAAATGATGTTAGCAATAAAGGAAGCTTATTTATTCTGTTACTTTCTAGCAACGAGCAATCATTATTTTTATCGAACTATAGTTACCAAACGTTTTTTAACACTATTTTTCCTATTGCTTTATTCGACTCCAAATATTCATGTGCTTGTGCAACTTCATCAAACGTAAAAGATTTAGAATCTAGCAATGGACGAAGTTTTCCTTCTTCTACAATTTGCGTTATTTTCGTTAAGATTTCTCCGCAATCATTACGCTTATCTGTATGTAATATTTTTAACGCCATAAAAGTAACGTGCAGAGAGAGTCCTTTTGCGTGTAAAGGAGAGAGGTCATGGGTTGAACGAGCTGCAATTGTTACGACGGTTCCATTGACCGCAGCAGCTTCAAAAGAATGATCGAGATTCTTGCCACCTACTGTATCAAATATAACTTCAAATCCGTTGCCATTCGTATGTTTTTGCACATATTCTTGAACAGATTCTTCTTTATAATTAATGGCTACGTCAGCTCCCAGACGATGAGCTATTTCAATTTTTTTCTGCTGAGAAGCGGTTGTAAAAACTTTAGCGCCTGCCCATTTAGCTAGTTGAATGGCTACGTGTCCTACGCCACCAGTAGCTCCATGAATGAGGACATTTTGACCAGGTTTAATATTTGCACGATCAAATAAAGATTCCCAAGCTGTAATTGCCACTAATGGTAGAGCAGCTGCTTCTTCCATTGTTAAATTGTTAGGTTTGTGAGCAATTAATCGCGCATCAGCAAGCATAAATTCTGCAAGTGCACCACCAGTTTCTTTAAAACCTCCGGCACATCCGTATACTTCATCCCCTGATTTGAATTTCGAAACACCTTCTCCTACTTCAATAACAATACCAGCTACATCGCCGTGTAATATAGCTGGAAACTCAGGAGCGACTGCTGAAACAGCGCCACTACGCATTTTTGTATCGATTGGATTTACACTTGTTGCTTTTACATTGATTAGAACATGACCTGGTAAAAGTTTTGGTTTTGAAACTTCTTCTAATTGAAATACAGATGAATCCCCAAAAGAATGGATAATTTGTGCTTTCATAGTTTATACCTCCTGTTTGTGGTTATAGCATAGCAAAGTACGAAAAATAAGTATAATATTTTGAATTTGGTTAGTGAGAATTTTATATAAAGAAGAGGAAAGTGCATGAAATGAAATAATGTAACGTACTTCTAAAAACTACTGTAAAGTTTTTTGAAGAAAGGGTAGATGTTATTTTTGCAGCATGATTTATTATTACTCACTTAGTATAGGTACTTAAAAGTGCCTACATCACTTTAAAGTACGTACTGTTATTCATGTTATGGCCGATTTATAATAACACTCGTAGCACAAAGAAAGTTATAACGATTACAATCGGCAACAATGTGGTGTTACAGCATTGTCTATGAAATTTGAAAAGAAATATTAAGAGTAAAGAAAAGTATAGATTTATATGAATGAAGGAAAGTGAGTGAAACACATGGAAAAGTTTGCGAATCATTTTGGATATAATCGTATGTTTGCGAAAGATCAACTTACATTAGGAGTTCACATTCCGATTGAAAATTATCAGTTTCATGCTCCAACGATGGAAAAACAAGTAGAGTTGGTACAAAAAGCGGAACAATACGGTTTTACAGGTGTATGGCTTCGCGATGTATTGCTGCAAGACCCTGATTTTGGTGATCCTGCAACAGGTCAAATTTACGATATGATGATTTATTTGACGTATTTAGCAAGCAAGACAGAGAAAATCGCATTTGGAACGTCGGCAACAGTGTTGTCACTTCGTCATCCATTGCGTGTAGCAAAAGAAATTGCTACATTAGATCAACTATTTCCAGAAAGAATTATGCTTGGCGTTTCATCCGGTGACAGACGTGCCGATTTCAAAGCGTTAGGTGTTAGTCATGAAACACGAGGTGAAAAGTTTAGAGAAGCGTTTGCTTACTTGGAAGAAATTTTGTATAAAAACTTCCCGTCTATCCAGTCGACACTAGGAGAAGTTCATGGTGCGAATTTAGTTCCAAAACCGTCTAAACGTGTTCCAACCTTTATTACAGGTTTTAGTCAGCAAAATATGGAATGGTTTGCTGAACATGGAGATGGATGGATGTACTACCCACGTAGTCCGGTGCATCAGGCGGCAGCAATTGGACAATGGAGAGAACTAGTAGAGGATTATCATCCAGATGTATTCAAACCATTTATACAACCGATGCATTTAGACTTATCTGAAGATCCAAATGAACGTCCTACACCGATACGTTTAGGTTACCGTACCGGACGTAAGGCACTAATTGAATTACTTAATATATATAAAAGTATTGGTGTGAATCATTTATTTCTTGCTCTATTTGATGGTCAACGTCCAGCTGACGAAGTATTGGATGAGCTAGGAGAAGAAGTACTACCGCATTTCCCAGTCTTGTAAAGGAGTGAAAAGAATGAAAGCAATAGGACTTATGCAATATGGAGATAAAAGCGTACTACAAGAGATTGAAATGCAGACACCGCTATTGGGAGACAACGATGTACTGATTGAAGTATATGCAGCTGGTGTAAATCCTGTGGATTGGAAAATACGTGAAGGTTTACTTCAAGACGTAATTTCTTATGACTTCCCGCTCGTTTTAGGATGGGATGTTGCAGGTGTAGTTGCTGCTATAGGGCCAAACGTTACAGCATTTAAAGTGGGGGATGAAGTATATAGTCGTCCAGATATTGAACGAAATGGTACTTATGCAGAGTACGTGGCTGTAGATGAGAAGTATGTAGCGAAAAAACCGAGAAATCTATCTTTTGAGGAAGCAGCATCAATCCCTCTAGTAGGTTTGACAAGTTGGCAAAGTTTAGTGAAATTCGCTAATGTTCAAAAGGGTAATAAGGTTTTAATTCATGCTGGATCTGGCGGGATTGGTACGTTTGCTATTCAACTAGCAAAAAGCTTCGGTGCACATGTTGCAACTACGACTAGTACGAAAAACATACAGTTTGTAAAGGAGCTAGGCGCTGATACTGTCATTGATTACAAAACAGAAGATTTTTCTTTGCTTTTGCATAATTACAATATTGTATTTGATGTGTTAGGCGAGGATGTACTAAAGGATAGTTATAAAGTGCTTGCCCCAAATGGAAAGTTAGCGTCTATCTATGGTCCGAAAGGTATGGAAATTCCGCAAACTGAAGTAGCAAGAGAGAAAAATATTCAGAGTGACCATATATTTACTGAACCTAACGGATATGAACTTTCTCTTATTACAGAATTAATTGAGGACGGGAAGATTAAACCTGTTGTAACACATGTGTTGCCTTTACATGTAGAAGGCGTAAAAAAAGCACACCACATAAGTGAATCAGAACGTGCTCTTGGCAAAATTGTATTAAAGAAACATTGGTAAAGTATGAGGATTTAGAGAGAGCGTTGTGCTAAGTAGCGAATGAGCTAATATATTCTTTTCTAGCAATTGTTTTAAAAAGGGAGATAGCAAATGGATTCAATGACATTTCTTTTATTCGGAGCGACAGGGGATTTAGCGAAACGCAAAATTTACCCTGCTTTATACAAACTATTTAGTAATAAAAATATACCGCAATCTCTTTCGATTATCGGTATTGGCAGAAGGGGAATGTCAGATGTGGAATTTCAAACAATAGTAGGACAATCCCTTACTACATTTTCTAGAAAATCTACTGATGACGAATCAGGAGTAGAAGAATTTATTAGCACATTTCGTTATTGTCAATTAGATACAGCGAATATAGAGGACTATCAAGATTTGTTGAGTCTTGTAAAGAGGCGTGAAATAGAATTAAACATTCCTGAAAACCGCATGTTTTACCTATCTGTTATACCAGAAGTATTTGATGTCATTGCTTTAAATATTAAGGAAAGTGGATTGTGGGCTACAAAAGGATTAAACCGTCTTATTATAGAGAAGCCTTTTGATTATAATGTAACGTCTGCTCGCGAGTTTAATGGAAAATTAATTGAAGATTTTGATGAAACTGATATTTGTTATGTTGATCATTATCTTTGAAAATGAATGGTAACTAGGAATACACTTAGAAAAGTATTATGAAATAAATAGTATTTAATTCAAGACATTTTTATTGACGATAATAATTTATGTGGTTAATATATTAGACATAAGATTACTTAATTACTAAAAGTAATTAGATATAAAATATTTCGTTAAGTTCTATAAATAAGTAAGTTGCAGTAGAAATGCTTTGAATTGCCACTATTAATATTGGGGACAATGAGAGGGCGAAAGGTATAAAAAGAATTGGAATTAGATAACTCTTTGTTTTTTATAAAAACAGGAAGTATAAGAGTATGAGCTTCTGTACAATTCATTTTTAGTATATTGACGAGGATTATACAACAAGAGGGGGACTGAAATTGGAATCAATGACCTTTGTTTTATTTGGAGCGACAGGGGACTTAGCGAAACGCAAAATTTACCCCGCGCTATATAACTTATATAGAGATCAAAAGCTTCCAAAGCAGATATCTGTTATCGGGCTTGGAAGACGTCAAGTATCTCATGAAGATTTTCAAGAAAGAATAAAAGAATCAATAGAGACGTTTTCTCGTCAGAGGGAAGAAGGTACTCCGGAACTCGAAGGTTTTTTAGATAATTTTCGCTATTGTCCATTAGATGTGAGTAAACCGGAAGACTATGAGAGGTTATTACAAGTCGTTCGTCAAAGGGAAGAGGAACTACATATAAAAGGTAATAGAATGTTCTATCTTTCAGTTGCTCCTGAATTTTTCGAGACGATTGCTTTAAATATTAAGGAAAGCGGACTTGATAAAACAGATGGATGGAAACGCCTGATGATTGAGAAACCGTTTGGGCACGACCTTACATCTGCTCGTGAGCTTAATGATAAGCTTAGTCGCACGTTTAAAGAAGACGAGATATACCGTATTGATCACTATTTAGGTAAACCGATGATTCAAAACCTTGAAGCACTAGAATTTGCAAATCCTGTTCTCCAATCGATTTGGAACAAAGAACATATAGCAAATGTACAAATTACAGCTAGTGAAACAGTTGGGGTTGAAGAAAGAGCCGGATATTATGATCATGCAGGAGCCATTCGAGATATGGTTCAAAATCATATGTTACAAATATTAATGATGACTGCTATGAATCTGCCGGAAAAGGTTAATGCATGTGAAATTCGAGAGGAAAAACGAAAGGTAATGGAGACGCTTCGTAAAGTGAAAAAAGAAGACGTTCAAAGCCATATCGTTCGCGGTCAATACGCTTCAGGAGAGATAAAAGGCGGGCAAGTTGTAGCGTATAAAGAGGAGCCAGGAGTAAATCCTTCTTCTAACATAGACACATTTGTTGCTGCTCGTTTGTGGATCGATAATCCATTTTGGACTGGCGTTCCATTTTATATACGAACAGGAAAACGAATGAAAGAAAAGTCCACTCGTATTGTAATCGAGTTTAAAAATACGTTAAAACAGCAATATCAAGATAATAATCCAAATGCAGCACCTAACTTATTAATAATTGAAATTAGCCCAGGTGAGAATGTTTCATTACAGTTAAATAGTAAAAATCCATTGAAAAATGGAGAGATTGAACCGATGCGTATTAACTTTACTTGCGAGCAAGTGGATGTGGGAGTACCTGAAGCGTATGAAAGACTCATTCATGATGCGGTGAGTGGAGACGCTACATTCTTTGCACATTGGAGAGAAGTTGAATTGTCATGGGAATGGGTACAACCAATTCTTGAAGCGTTCGAGGAAAACTTATTACCACTTCATGAATATGAGTCTGGTTCATATGGTCCAGAAGCGTCTAATGAACTGTTGCAAGAAAGTGGATTTAAATGGTGGTTAGATCAAGAGACGGAAAAATAAGTACTTTCTTTCATGAAATCATTTAGGGGGACGATTACTATGACACAAAACATAAATCAATTAGCAGTGAATACACTTCGTACGTTATCGATTGATGCTATTAATGCGGCAAACTCAGGTCATCCAGGTCTTCCGATGGGAGCAGCACCAATGGCTTATGCATTATGGGCGAATCATTTAAATTACAATCCTAATCATCCAAAGTGGTTTAACCGTGATCGTTTCGTTTTATCGGCGGGACATGGATCTAGTCTGTTATATAGCCTACTTCATTTAGCTGGATATGACGTTTCAATTGATGACTTGAAAAACTTCAGAAAGTTAAATAGTAAAACACCAGGACATCCTGAGTTTGGTCATACTCCTGGAGTTGAAGCGACTACAGGCCCGTTAGGACAAGGGATTGCTAATGCTGTCGGAATGGCAATGGCAGAAGCTCATTTAGCAGCGAAGTTTAATAAGGGTGGTCACTCTATTATAGATCACAATACGTATGCTTTAGTCGGAGATGGTGACTTAATGGAGGGTGTCGCTTATGAAGCGATGTCAATGGCAGGACATATGAAACTTGGCAAGTTAATTGTACTGTATGATTCAAATGAAATTTCACTTGATGGTGAATTAGGCATTGCTTTCTCTGAAGATATTCAGAAAAGGGCAGAATCTGTACATTGGCAATATGTAAGAGTTGAAGATGGAAACGATGTCGATGCTATTACAAAAGCCATTACATTAGCGAAAGAAAATACGGATCAACCTACTCTTATAGAAATTAGAACCATTATAGGTTATGGAAGTCCAAAAGTTGCTGGAACGAACAAAGCACATGGTAATCCGCTTGGAGTAGAAGAGGCAACAGCGACAAAACAAGTGTATGGTTGGGATTATGAGGAAGATTTCTTTGTACCTGAAGAAGTAAAAGCTCATTTTAATGAACTGAAACAAAAAGGTATTGAAAAAGAAAATGACTGGAATGAGCAGTTCAACTCATACAGAGAAGCGAATCCTACACTGGCAGATGAATTAGAAAAAGCGATTACAGGTGAGGTTTTAATTGAATCGAAAGACATTCTATCCTTTGATACTGAAAAAACGATTTCCACTCGTGTTGCAAGTGGGGAAGCTATTAATCATTATGTGAAATCGATTCCTTCTATTTTCGGTGGAAGTGCAGATCTTTCTCATTCTACGATGACAGATATAAAAGGTGAAGCAGTATATGCAGTAGAATCATATGCTGGACGAAATATATACTTCGGTGTACGTGAACATGCAATGGGCGCGGCAGCGAATGGACTGGCTCTCCATGGAGGAGTAAAACCTTTCGTAAGTACATTCTTTGTATTTAATGATTACCTTCGTCCATCGATTCGACTGGCTGCACTGCAAAAGTTACCTGTTACTTACGTATTTACACATGATTCGATTGCTGTAGGAGAAGATGGTCCAACGCATGAACCAATTGAACAATTGGCAGCGCTTCGAGCAATTCCTGGTCTAACAGTTATCCGTCCGTCAGATGCAAATGAAACAGCAAGTGCTTGGGCGTATGCTTTACAGCAAACGGATGGTCCAGTCGTTTTAGTACTGAGTCGTCAAAATTTACCGGTGTTTAATGAAACGAAAGCGAACATAGAGAATCTCTCTAAAGGAGCTTACGTATTAACACAAACAAATGAAAATCCGGATGTAATTTTAATTGCGACAGGTTCTGAAGTATCCTTAGCTGCTAGTGCGAAAGCAAAATTAGAAGAAGATCAAGTTTCTGTTCGCATCGTTGCAATGCCGAGCTGGGAGTTATTCGATCGCCAATCGAACGGATATAAAGAATCCATTCTTCCGTCTTCTATAACGAAACGAGTATCTCTTGAGATGGGTGTATCTCTAGGTTGGGAACGTTATGTAGGACAAGAAGGAAAAGTACTATCAATTGAAACATTTGGAGCTTCAGGAACTGGAGCTGAAGTCATGAATCTATTTGGATTTACGACAGAAAATGTTGTTCAAATTACAAAAAATGTGTTGAATTCTTAAGCTATGACTGTGAATACCTTTGTGTACATACTAACATTTCAGTGCTGAAAGGTATTCCAGATTGTAGTGATATGGATTTTTAATAAAAGATGATTTGAGGAGGAATTATATTATGCAAGTAGGATTAATTGGGTTAGGTAAAATGGGATTAAATTTAGGGAAAAATTTAATGGATCATAAACATGAAGTAGTAGCATTTGATTTAAATACGAGCGCAGTAGAAGAAATGAAAGAGTACGGGGCAACAGGTACATCTAGTTTAAGTGAACTTGTTCAGTCATTACAATCACCAAGAATTCTTTGGGTAATGGTACCACACGCTGTTGTTGATTCTGTTATTGATGAGGTTACACCACTTTTATCAAAAGGAGATATTTTAATTGAAGCTGGTAATTCACATTATAAAGAGTCTATCCGCCGATATGAGCAATTAAAGAAAGATGGCATTCACTTTATGGATGCAGGAACTTCTGGCGGAATGGAAGGCGCTCGTAATGGTGCTTGTTACATGATCGGAGGAGATCAAGAAGCTTGGGACATCGTTGAACCTATCTTCCGCGATACTGCTGTAGAAAATGGATTCTTATATGCTGGAAAAGCTGGTAGTGGTCACTTCTTAAAAATGGTTCATAACGGAATTGAATACGGTATGATGGCTGCTATTGGTGAAGGATTTGAGATTCTAGAGAAAAGTGAATTTGACTACGATTATGAAAAAGTATCAAGAGTATGGAACAACGGTTCAGTAATTCGTTCTTGGTTAATGGAATTAACAGAAAATGCATTTTCTAAAGATGCAAAACTGGATGAAATTAAGGGGGTTATGCATTCTTCTGGTGAAGGAAAATGGACAGTAGAAACAGCATTAGACCTTCAAACAGCAACTCCTGTTATCGCAATGTCTCTATTAATGCGCTACCGCTCATTAGACAATGATACATTTACAGGAAAAGTTGTAGCAGCTCTGCGCAATGAATTTGGCGGACATGCAGTAGAAAAGAAATAAAGTGAAACTTTAATAAGTAGGGGCTTTATTCCATACCAATCAGGCTTTTACGGGATAAGCATATTAAACATGTAACTCATCAACGTTTAAAAACTGGAGGGAATTGATCATGAAATTTTTTATTGATACTGCAAATCTTGAGGACATAAAAAAAGCATATAAACTTGGAGTTTTAGCTGGTGTTACAACGAATCCTTCTTTAGTAGCAAAAGAGGGCGTTAAGTTTGAAGACCGTATCGCAGAAATTTGTCAGGCAGTACCTAAAGTTGAATCTGTTTCGGCAGAAGTAACGCCAGATGCTGTTACAGCTGAAGAAATGATTGCTCAAGCAGAAGAATTAATTAAAATTAACGGTGGCGATAAAAATGTCACGATAAAACTTCCAATGACGCTAGCAGGATTAGAAGCTTGTCGCTATCTTACTGAAAAAGGTGTGAAAACGAACGTTACACTTATTTTCACTGTGAACCAAGCACTTTTAGCTGCTCGAGCAGGTGCAACATACGTTTCTCCATTTTTAGGACGCTTAGATGATATTTCTGAAGATGGTGTACTATTAGTTGCTAAAATTGCTGAATTATTCGATGTTCATCAATTAGATACACAAATTATTGCGGCTTCTGTCAGACATCCAGATCACGTAACTCGTGTAGCGATGGCAGGTGCTCACATTGCAACAATCCCTTATAAAGTAATTGAGCAACTTGCTATGCACCCATTAACAGACCAGGGTATTGAGAAATTTGCTGCGGATTGGGCGAAAGCTCCTAAATTATAATGCATGAAAGTGAAGGTGCTTTCAGAAAATTGCTTTTCATGAGAGGACAAATCCTAAGTAACTTCATCGTTTAAACTGGATCCTGAGTTTGTAGTCTTACTACGTGAAAACAGCAGAGAAGAAAGCGTCATTCACTTTTAAAAAGGGAAAAATTGCTCGCGCGAAGCGTTTATCACAATAACATTATAATTATTAAAGAGAAATCCCCTTATTAGAGAGATGAGTTATAGTGTATCTCTAATAAGGGAGATTCTTTTTATATAAATCATTATGATGTGAAGATGCTTTTAAGTGTATAGCAATATGTAAAGGTATCTTTTACTCAAGTAAGAACTATATAGGTTCTTTTAATTATATAGCAATTATGAAAGGGTTTACATAAAGGGGGATTGAGTATGAATATGTACCTTTTAATGATTACATTATTATCAATTGTAATTGTTATTTTAGGGGTATCTTGGTGGAGATGGCATGCGTTTATTAGTTTAACGATTGCAAGTTTGTTTTTAGCAATTATGTCTGGAATGCCAATGGATAAAATAGTGAGTGCTTATGAAACGGGAGTCGGAAGTGTTCTAGGACATTTAGTAGGCATTTTAGTATTAGGTACAATTTTAGGGAAAATTATGGAAGAGTCAGGTGCTGGAATGCAAGTGGCAGAGTTCTTTATTAAATCCTTTGGGATAAAAAACTTACCGTGGGCTATGTTAATTGCAGGTTTTATTATTGGAATTCCGGTGTTTTTTGAAGTAGGTATTTTAATATTACTGCCGTTAGTAATTTCAATTCATAAAACTACGAAACAAAATATTTTATTGATAGCGTTACCAGCAATTGCTGGGCTATCTGTCGTACACGGCCTTGTTCCTCCACATCCAGGGGCAATCGTTGCAATTGGTATTTATAAAGCGAATCTTGGGAAGGTACTAATGTATTCACTCATTATTACATTTTTTGCAGCGATTATCGCAGGTCCTATATTCGCTAAATGGATTCACAAACGTGTAATTCCTGAAAATGAGCCAGAATTGATTCGTGTAAATACAAAATCAACGAAATTACCAGGAATAGGAGTTTCATTTTTAGTTATATTGTTACCTGTTATGTTAATGGTTTTAGCTGCAGCAGCTCCTTATGTGCCTCTTTCTACTACTTTGATGAAGATTGTCACATTAATCGGTAGTCCTATAATTGCACTATTGATTGCATGTTTTGCGGCGTTCTATTTTCTTGGATTTCGTCAAGGTATCGATAAAAAAGCTATTAAGAAGATAACAGAAGATAGCTTATTACCAATCGGTTCAATTGTTGCGATTATTGGTGCTGGCGGGGGATTTAAGCAAATTCTTATCGATAGTGGTGTAGGCAATGCTATTGCTCAAATGTCTGAACATTTAGCTCTATCTCCAATTGTATTAGCATTTATGGTTGCTGGATTAATTCGAATTGCGACAGGGTCAGCGACAGTCGCTTTAACAACAGCAGCGGGTATCGTTTCTCCAATCGTTGAAAATACGACAGGTGTGAACTTAGAGTTACTCGTTATTGCAACAGGTGCAGGAGCACTTATGTTTTCACACGTAAACGATGCTGGTTTTTGGATGGTAAAAGAATACCTAGGGTTAACAGTGAAAGAAACATTTAAAACATGGACGGTATTAGAAACGTTACTTTCATTTATCGCTTTTGGAGGAGTTTTACTACTCGATATGTTTGTTTAAGATAAAGATGTTTCTATTTAGATAATTGTGGCATACAACGTTATCAATAGATAAAAGGAATGTATTTTTATGGTGGGATACTGTAACAATTTTTTGTTAGGAGGAAGAAATGGTGAGCTCAAAATATATGATTGGTGTAGACATTGGGACAACTAGTACAAAATCAGTTCTATTTTCTACTGATGGATCTGTTATTGCTAGTCATGGAATTGAATATCCTTTATATTCTCCTACGCCTGAAACAGCGGAACAAGACCCAGAAGAAATTTTTCGTGCAGTAATAAATACGATTAAAGAAACTGTACGATCAAGTAGTGTACAGCCAAGTGATATTCTTTGTGTCTCTTTTAGTTCGGCAATGCATAGTATCATTGCTGTAGATGAAAAGGGAGAGCCGTTAACGAGATGTATCACTTGGGCAGATAATAGAAGTGCAAGCTGGGCGGAGAAAATAAAGAATGATATGAATGGTCATGAAATTTACCTTCGTACTGGGACACCAATTCATCCGATGTCACCACTTTCGAAATTAGTTTGGCTACAGAATGAGCAGGCAGAGTTATTCGCAAAAAGTTATAAATTCATTTCTATTAAAGAATATGTTTTTTACAAGTTATATAAAGAGTATGTAATTGATTATTCTATAGCGTCAGCAACAGGGATGTTTAATTTAAAATCTTTAAAATGGGATGAAGAGGCTTTACATGTTGCGGGAATTACAGATGAAAAGCTTTCAAAGCTTGTTCCAACAACGCACAGTTTAACAGGATTAGATGAAGAGCTTGCCAAAGAGATGAATGTACTTGTTTCTACGCCTTTTGTAGTAGGAGCGAGTGATGGAGTACTATCTAATTTAGGTGTAAATGCAATAGATCCTGGCGTTGTGGCTGTTACAATTGGTACAAGCGGTGCGATTCGTGCTGTAACAAATCGTCCTGTAACAGATCCAAAAGGGAGAATCTTTTGTTATGCGTTAACTGAAGACCATTGGGTAATCGGTGGACCAGTGAATAACGGCGGTATGATTTTCAGATGGGCTCGTGACCAATTGGGTACTTCAGAGATTGAACTTGCGAAGCGTTTAGGGAAAGATCCATATGAAGTACTTACTGAAATAGCAGCAAAAGTGAATCCTGGATCTGACGGTTTATTGTTTCACCCGTATTTAGCAGGGGAAAGAGCTCCTTTATGGAATGCAAATGCACGAGGATCTTTCTTTGGACTCGGATTGCATCATAAGAAAGAACATCTTATCCGTGCTGTTTTAGAAGGCGTAATTTATAATTTATATACGGTTCTTCTCGCTTTAAAAGAGTTAATTGGCGAACCGAAAAAAATTCAAGCGACAGGCGGCTTTGCAAGGTCGGAACTTTGGAGACAGATGATGGCGGACATCTTCCATCAAGACGTATATGTTCCGGAAAGTTTCGAAAGCTCTTGCTTAGGAGCTGCAATCCTCGGTTTATATAGTTTAGGTGAAATAGATACATTATCCGTAGTTTCTGAAATGGTAGGTGCAGATTTTCATCATGAGCCAAACATGGAAAGTGTGGAAAAATATAAAGATTTAACGCCAATCTATATTCGTCTGTCCCGTCAATTGGAAGAAGAATATGAAAGTATAGCAGCGTACCAAAAAAAGTGGGTTTAAAAGCTATTTACCAAGAAAATATGGTAACGTATAAAGAGGTACTCCGATTTTTTAGGATACTCTTTCAACATAAAATATTTTAAGAAGTATGATGAATGAAAAATATAGGGAGAGAGGGTTATGAAAATGAAGGATAACAAAGAGTTTATTGGATATGTTGGAACTTACACGAAAGAAAATAGCGAAGGAATATATAAGTTTACTTTAGACACAGAAGCAAAAAAAATTAGTAATGTAACACTTGCCGCTAAGCTGGATAACCCTACATATGTAACGATTAACCGAAATAATGAATATCTCTATTCAGTTGTTAAGGAAGGCGAATCTGGCGGTGTAGCTGCTTATTCCATTGATAGTCATACTGGAGAACTAAAAGCGAAAAATAGACAAGTAGTAGAAGGGGCTTCTCCTTGTCATATTAGTGTTGATAGTGGAAATCATACAGTAGTTACAGCAAATTACCATAAAGGAACGATTGAGTCTTTTAAAGTAAATGAAGAAAATGGAACTGTAAATCCTGCTGCATCTATTATGGCACATGAAGGTTCAGGTCCGAATAAAGAAAGACAAGAAAAACCACATGCACATTACGCGGGATATACTCCTGATGAAAAATATGTGATAGGTGTTGATTTAGGGATAGATAAATTAATTACGTATGAAATAAAAGATAGTACATTAATAGACGTGAATAGCCTGTCTGTGAATCCGGGAAGTGGACCAAGACACATTGCTTTTCATCCAAATGGAAAATACGCTTATGTAATGACGGAGCTTAGTTCAGAGGTTATTGCGCTAACATATAACTCGGAAGAAGGATCCTTTACAGAATTACAGTATATTTCTACTCTTCCAGAACAATTTGATGAAAATAGTCAAGGCAGTGCTATCCATATTTCTTCTGACGGCCGCTTTGTATATGCAGGTAATCGTGGTCATAATAGTATTGCTGTTTTCAGTGTGGATCAAAACTCAGGCCAGCTTACATTTGTGGAACATACATCTACAGAAGGAAATTGGCCGAGGGACTTTGTATTAGATCCTACTGAAAAGTTTCTTGTTGCTACAAATGAAAAGTCACATAATCTTGTGCTATTTTCAAGAGATGAATCTACAGGAAAGTTAACACTTTTACAATCTGATGTTGCTGTGCCAGAGCCTGTTTGTGTGAAGTTTTTAAATGTTTAAGTTGTGTCCGATATAATTTCATATACTCAGAAAACAATAAAAAGCAAAGCGATATCGCTTTGCTTTTTATTGTTTCTTTTTCGGTCTACGTACTAACTCACCGCCGCAATTTGGACAAACGTTTTGCCTTTCTTCTGTACATGGTGCGCAAAATGTACATTCGTATACGCAAATGTAAGCTTCAGAATCTTGCTCGAGTGATTGATCGCAAATTTGACAGTTTGTTTTCATTTCTAGTGCCATAATAAGTCTCTTTTTAGTTTGAAAATTTATAATTTAATTATAATTCATTAAATAGAAATAGTCCTTTTCAATTGAAAGGAAATCGAATGATAAAGTTATGAATTGAAATGAAAGATGCTAGTTTATTTTAAAATTGATTATTTATTACAGTTGGAATATTATGAAATAGTCAAAAGACAACAGGGGGTATAGATTTTGACTAATCATAACGATCATTTAAAAGCAAACTGCGAAACATGCTTCGGTCTATGTTGCGTTGCATTACCGTTTGCAGCATCGGTAGATTTTGCAGTGAATAAAGATGGTGGTAAACCATGTTCCAACTTACAATCAGATTTTAAATGTAGTATACATAAAAATCTTAGAGGAAAAGGTTATAAAGGTTGTACAGTATTTGAATGTTTCGGTGCTGGGCAGAAGATTTCTCAGGGTACGTTTAAAGGGATTGATTGGAGGAAAGATGCAAAGCATGCAAGAAAAATGTACGATGCTTTTCCGGTTATGCATCAACTTCATGAAATGCTTTGGTATTTGAATGAAGCGATTCTTTTAAAGGCAACACAGCCAATTCATAAAGAGCTGGAGACCGCAATTGAGGAGACAGAGCGACTTTCGAATTTAAATCCAGATGAGTTAATGAAAATAAATGTTCCAATGCATAGGGCAGAGGTGAACATTCTTCTTTTAGAAACGAGCGAATTAGTATGGAAGGAAATGAATACTGCGCGTAAGAAACGAATCATTCACCGCGGAGCAGACCTTATGGGAGCGAATCTGAAAAAGAAAAATTTACAAGGTGCAAATTTAAGAGGAGCTTACTTAATTGCGGCTAACTTAAATGGTGCAGATTTAAGAGGAGCAGATCTCATCGGAGCAGATTTGCGAGATGCAGATATTCGCGGGGCTGATTTTACTAATAGTATTTTTCTGACGCAAGTTCAAGTTAATGCTGCTAGAGGGGACAAACATACGAAATTACCGAAATTATTGTCTCGTCCATCGCATTGGAGTGCGTAAAGAGTGAGGAGTATTTAGTGTGGATATATTTCAGTATTTAGAAGAGATGCAAGAGGATGTCTTTTCGTTAGCAGTAGAGCAAATAGAAGCGAAGTATTATGATATTTGTTGCATGTTGGCATCTACAGAATATGCAGAACGAATTAAAGTAATTGATGTAGAGTCATATAAGGTAAGTATTCGAGTAGGTTTGGATGCAGCTGTAGAAATGGCTACTAATGAAGAAGCAAAAGCGATTTATTTTGAGTATGACCTTGATAACGAGTGGACTAGTCAGTTTTATATTTGTGAGGAGTATGCTCCACTTGAAGAAGAGGATGATGATTGGGCTTCTGAATGGACATATGATGTTGAGGGACCGGAGTCTGTAGAATTAGCGGATATGTATAATGAAAATGGCTTTGACACAAGTGAAAAAGCAATCGGTATCACTTTATATTTAATTGCTAAAACGCTGTGTAGTTTTATAAGTGTACGTAGTGAAGTGCAAAATAATATACCGATTTGTATTGGTTTTCACGACCAAGATCCAATAATGCGAACAGGCAGAGACTAAGAATCTCTGCCTGCTTTTTATTTCTTTTCAAAAGTAGTAATTAAAACGCTACATATAATAAGAATACCACCAATAAAAAAGTTACTATTTAATGTTTCATTTAAGAGCAACCAACCAAGTAACGATCCAACGATAGGTTGGAAGAAGAAAAATAAGGAACCTATGCTTGCATCCAGTAATTCTAATCCTTTATTCCAAAGGAAAAAGGCACCTGCTGTTGAGACGATTCCTAAGTATAATACGCCTAATATTACGTACGTATTTACTGTTCCGATAGAGGCCGCTTGTAGCTCCCATATCATAAAAGGTGTAATAAAAAAGAGTGAAAAGAAAATTGCGTACGTTGTAATAACTAAGGATGAAAATTGGATTGAAGCGATTTTTACATAAATAGATAGTAAAGCCCACGTAATAGCGGCTCCAACTAAAATGATTGTTCCGATAAAATAGGAGCCAATTTCAATATCCCATCCGATTACGATAATGACACCGATTGTCGCTATTATAGTAGATAAAAGTCTACGAGCAGTTAGTTTTTCTTTCAAAATGAGCGCTGCAAATATAACCATAAATGCAGGTGTAGCTGATGTAACTAACGAGCCTGTATGAGCGTCGGATAATTTTGTTCCGATAAATTGGCATGTGATCGAAATGAAATAGCCGATAAATCCAATCCAAGCGAATAGGAGCCAATCTTTTTTGCGAATGGTTACTTTTTTCTTTTGCTTTTTCTCAGCTAGTTTCAAAATGCCATATAAAACAACAAAAGCGATAATAAAGCGTAGCCAAAGGAGTGTTAGTGGTGGGATAAAATCGAGTACGTATTTGCTAACAACATACATACCGCCCCATATACTTGCTGCTAGTGATAAGTATATAGCTCCTAAAATTGTTTGTTTCATGTAAAGTACCTCCGTCTATTTTTAGGGTATTATGAGTTCCCTAAGACGAGGCGTAGTGTATGTGTTATATGATTGCCCGTCTTAGTTTATAGACGGCCTACAGGTTGATCGTTTTCGAATGAAGTGTTGTAGTACATGCGTGCATTCCTCCTCTTTAAGTTATAATGATATTATAACTTAATTTTCTGATTATTGGAGGTTGTTATGAAATATATCGTTATAAAATCACATGTTAGCAATTATCCTAATCCAATTCGCTTAGAAGAGGGGGATGTAGTGAAAATGATAGAGAGTTACGCTGGTCCGGAAAACTGGATGTTTTGTCACGAAGAGAAGTATAACCGGAAAGGAGGGGTTCCGGAGCAAATTATAAGAAAAGATATGAATAGAACAGGAATTATTATAAAACAATATACTGCGAAAGAATTAAATGTGAGTATTGGAGAAAGATTGATCGGATTAGAAGAATTGAATGGATGGGTTTGGTGCGAAGGAAGAGATGGTGAGAAGGGCTGGGTACCAAAGGAAAACTTACAAAAATATTAATAATAATATTTGATCAATAATTAGGAAACATATTTTTGCTTATGAGTATATTGGTTGTAGGATAAAAAGTAGATTAATAGAGAAAGAGGAGGAGATTGTAATAACTACAACCGTTATTTCTCATTTTTATAACGAAGAGTATTTGCTACCATGGTGGCTTATGCATCACACGAAACTGTTTGATCATGGTATTTTAATTAATAAAGGTTCAACAGATCGTTCCGTTGAGATTTGTAAAAAATTCGCACCGCATTGGGAAGTGCGAGATTCTGTAAATCCAGAGTTTGATGCATATGCGACAGATCATGAAGTGATGAGGATAGAACAAGAAGTACAAGGATGGAAAATGGTTTTAAATACGACTGAGTTTCTTTGCATGCAAGATAAAAATCAGTTTTGGAAATCGCTAAATGAATTGGGGGGGAGGATGTATTGGCTGGACGGGCTTATTATGGTTGATGATCCTAACTACAACTATCCGGACCTTAACTTTGGAATACCTTTAATGAAACAGCGATTTCATGGTTATTTACCAGAAGATTGGCCGTTATGGAGAAGAGGTAGATTTATTCATAATCATGAGCATGGAAGTTATACGGTTGGAAGACATTTATCTGCGCATGAATCGATGATTTATCCACCTCTTGCCTGTATATTATGGTTTGGGTTTAGTCCGTGGAACGATGCGATGAGAAAGAGAAAGTTACAAATTGGTCCAACTCTTTCTGAAGCTAGTAAGCATGGGGGAATGGGGACGCACCATATTATTACGCTGGAAAGATTAGAAGTATGGTATAAGGAATTAGCGAGAGGAACGAAGGATTTACGTTTTAGTGATGCATATCGTTATGTTTTTGTATAAATGATTTCCACCATAAAATTGTTTCTTCTATTCCTGTATTTAAATCGTATGTTGGTTTCCAGTTTACTTCAGTTTTTAAACGTTCTACACTAACGCCGACAAATAAAGGTTCATCCTTAGAGAAAGGAATCGCGTCTAGTTTAATTAAATGTTCTTTTCCTATTTTTTTAGCGATGATAGAAGCTAGTTCTTTAATTTGTACAGATTGACCTGAAGCGATATTGATGGTGCCTGTAACGCCATGTTCTAATATTGTTACGAGAGCGTCAGCGACGTCACTCACATGGAGGAAATCTCTCGATTGTTTTCCATGTGTACATAGTGCTTCCTCATTTTTTAATAAGGAAGTGATAATGTTAGAAACGAGCCGATTACCTTGTTCGTAAGGTCCATACATATGAAAAATGCGGCCCCAACACATGCTGAGGCCTGTTTGTTGTGCATACGTTTCTAACCAGGAGTGCAGTGCGTTTTTACATAATGAATACGGGGTTTTATAAGAAAGAAGCGGCGAATCTTCAAATAATACGCCGTTAAACCATTCATATTCTGCGCCAGTACCTGCAACGACAACACGCTTTCCGCCGCATGTTGTGAAGTGTTGAATCAATGAAATACTAGACTTTAGCCAATAGTAATTATTAATAGATACATAGCATGCTGGTGGCACTGCTTCCCAAGCAAGGTGAATGAGATGGCTAGGCTGAACGTCGGAAATGAATTGTTTTACTTCGTTATCGCGAAGCAAGTTTACTTTATGCCAATGGCAAGGGAGGTGAGAGGGTTTATTTTTATTATACGTGGCGTGCACTTCATATCCCTTTTGTATAAGTGAATGTACAACATATTTACCTATCCAGCCACTACCACCTGTTACAACAACTTTCTTCATGGCTCGATCACCTCAACTTCTGGAACCGTCACTAAAAATTTACCGCCCCATTCACGAATGAAAGAGCATTCTTTCATAATTTCGTCTTTCAAATTCCAAGGAAGTATGAAAATGTAATCCGGTTTTGTACGTTTAATTTCTGCTGGAGATTTTATTGGAATACGAGTTCCTGGTAAAAGGAGATTTTGTTTGTGAGGATTTTTATCTACTGTATAAGCTAGAAACTCTTTACCTATCCCGCAATAATTCAAAAGGGTGTTTCCTTTAGCTGGAGCACCGTAACCGATAATTTGTTTGTTTAAAGTTTTCGCTTCAATAAAAAACTTTAAAATATTTATTTTCAATTGTTCGATGCGTTTAGAAAAAAGGAGATAGCAATCTAAAGTATCTAACCCTTGGTCGACTTCTTTTTGAATTAATTTTGTAACATTGGAATGGATAGTTGATTGGGCACTTAGATGGTTTACAAAAATCCGTAAGGAACCACCATGCGTTGAAAGTTCTTCTACATCAACAATTTGTAAATGATGATGAGCTAAAATTTTTTGAAGGCTTATAAGTGAGAAATAGGAGAAGTGCTCATGATAGATAGTATCGAACTGATTAGATGATATGAGGTTTAATAAGTGCGGGAATTCAATTGTTATCGTTCCATCACGTTTTAATAAGGTTTTTAAACCAGAGACAAAATCATGCAAGTTTGGAACGTGTGCTAATACGTTATTTGCGACGATTAAATCAGCTTGTGGTAATTTTTTTGCTAAGTCATTACTGAAAAAATTCACATGAGTAGGAATTCCTTTTTTGATAGCGATGTCTGCTACGTTTTTTGCTGGTTCAATTCCCAACGCATCGATATTTTCTTTTTGAAAGTATTGTAATAAGTACCCATCGTTACTTGCAATTTCAATCACTTTTGAATGTTTCGTTAAGTTGAAACGCTTAATCGCCATTTCTACATATTGTTTAGCGTGTAGTAGCCAACTTGAGGAGTAAGAGCTGAAGTATAAATAGTTATGAAAAATATTTTGTGGGGATTCAAATTCATCTAGCTGTACGAGTAAACAAGAGTTACAAACAAATGTGTGCAGCGGATAAAAAGGTTCCATTTTATATGAGCTTTCAGGAGCTACAAATGAATTAGCAAGAGGGGAAACGCCCAAATCTAAAAAAGTGTTGGTTAGTAATGAGTGGCAAAAACGGCATTTTTTCTGCTCCATTTTATAGCCCCCTTATAAATTTTTGAATGCATCGATTTGTTGTCGTGTGAAAGATTCTATATTTTCACCAGATGCATATTTTTTGTACCAATCAACAGTCCAAGCGATAGCATCATCTGTTGATAACTTAGGAGTCCAGCCGAGTTTGTTTACTGCTTTTGTACTATCGAGTGTTAAAACAGGTGATTCATAAGGAGTATTTGTAGAGGAGGAAATGATTGTTAGTGGGTTATTCCATAATTTTATTACAGATTCAATGACATCATGAACGGTTCTGTTAGGTTCATTCATTGGGCCGAAATTCCACGCTTCTGCATATTTAGCATCATTCCAAAGTTTCTCAGCTAAAAGGATATAGCCATGTAGAGGATCTAAAACATGTTGCCACGGACGGACGGCATATTTGTTTCGAATACACAAAGTATGCTTGTGCAAATATGCCCGAATGATATCAGGGAATAATCGATCTTCTGCCCAATCACCACCGCCGATGACGTTACCAGCTCTGACTGAGGCGAGTTTCTGGGTATTAGTGCGGAAGAATGATTTTTGATAGGATGTTGCCACTATTTCAGCGCAAGCTTTACTAGCGCTATAAGGGTCGAAACCTCCTAGTCGGTCATTTTCCACGAACGCTCCGTCGCCACTACCGTCATTCTCATAACATTTATCGCTTGTCACATTAATAATGGCACGTACGCTTTCGAAGGACTTTGCTGCTTCTAGCACGTGGACAGTACCTAAAACATTCGTTTTGAATGTATCGATAGGATTTTTGTATGAAGCGGTTACGATTGGCTGAGCTGCTAAATGAAATATTATGTCAGGTTTATGCTGCTTCATGGCATGAAATAAAGAATGGTAATCTGTAATATCGCCTTTCATTGTCGTGCACTCTTTTGCTACGTTACCCTGTTCAAAAATGTTAGGAATGGATGGGGGATGAGAAGAAAAGCCTACTACTTCTGCACCTAAAGAACTTAAGAAAAGGGTGAGCCAGGAGCCTTTAAATCCAGTATGTCCCGTAATAAATACTTTTTTCTTATTCCAAAAAGATGATGAAGCCATATTACCAAACCTTCCACGGAGCGTTATTATTTTCCCATAGCTCGACTAATTTATTTTTATCGGGCAATGTATCCATCGGATGCCAAAAACCAGAATGTTGATATGCGGCCAATTCATTTTTGTTTACTAACTGAACTAAAGTGTCTGTTTCAAAAACAGACTTATCTCCACTAATGTAATTGAAAACTTCAGGATTTAAAACGAAAAATCCACCGTTAACCCATCCGCCATCACCTAATGGTTTTTCTTGAAAAGATGTTACAGACTGTTTATCTAATATGAGAGAACCAAATCTACCAGGAGGTTGTACGGCAGTAACAGTAGCCATTTGCCCATGTTTTTTATGGAATGTAATAAGTTCTTTTATATTTACATTACTTAATCCATCACCATAAGTGAGGCAGAAAGGTTCGTCTCCGACATAATTTTGAATCTTTTTCACTCGGCCACCCGTTTCGGTATTTACACCAGTATCGATTAGTGTAACTTTCCATGGTTCTACACGATGAGAATGGCTAGTAATTGTATTATCGCTTAACTGTATTGTGAAATCAGACATGTGTAAGTTGTAATTTAGAAAGAACTCTTTAATTGCATATCCTTTATAGCCTAAGCAAATAATAAACTCAGTAATCCCGTAATGACTATACAAACTCATAATGTGCCATAGAATGGGCTTTGTTCCAATTTCAATCATAGGTTTCGGTTTTAAATGTGTTTCTTCCCCAATTCTTGTACCGTACCCACCAGCAAGAATAACAGCTTTCATTTTTTCCTCCTAAAATAAAAATTTATTATTTATACAGTATTCATGTTTTATGCAAATGAGATTGTTTTTGATTAAGCGAATGAAAATGTTTGAGGTGATGACGATGCAGAAAATATTACGGTTTGAATTTTGGGAATAATTCTTGATATTCGGGGTTATGACGGAGGTCTTGTGTTAGGTTACTAAGCTCTAAAAAACGTATGTCCAGTACTTCAGGAGATTGACCGTAATGTGTTTGAAGCCCCATTTGAATACCCCTTTTTGAAAGGGTAGGTGTAATTTGTAATTTTCTTGCCTTTGATTGTTCATTCCAAGGGCTAAAATAGAATTTTAAAATAAATGAAGGATAGTCATAAATTATATATCCGTGCCGCGAATGATGTCTACCAGGTAAATATGCACCGTCTAGATGATTGTGAATAAATCTCCAAGCACATCCGAGACTTGGGTTATAAGGGAAGACACCGTGGTATCGCTGTTCTACTAAAGGGATAGAATATCTAGGCTTTGAATAATTATAATTATGATTATCTATCATTAAAATCATTCTAATCGCATACATGTTTTGGCCTAGTGTATGAAGAGATGAAAAAAATTCTTCAGTATTATTACAACAAAAGAATTCAGTAGTATTTAAAACGATTTTCCAACCTGAAACTTCTCTTTCAATTTCCATCACTTCAATATCAGTATTAGTTGGATCAAACTCAAGAAATCTTGAATTTCGTACTTCCCAGTGGGGTGCTAATAGTTTACAAATCTCTACGGAACGATCTGTAGACCCTCTATTAATTAAAATGCCGTGATCGAATATTTTCGTGTGATGCATAAGCCACCATGGAAGTAGGTATTCTTCATTATAAAAATGAGAAATGATTGTCTTTTTCATATTAATTCCCTCCTATACAAGCAATCATTATTAGTAGGATATGCTTTTAAATAAGAAAGGTTAAAAGTGGCAGACAATGTAGTGATTAGGTAGTAGTTTAGTAATTTTATTGTATAAGTGTAGATTACTCGTATTGAATCATCATAGGAGGAGATTGGAATTTTGTATAAATTGTGAATAATAAACCGTCACGTTTGACTGTACAGTTTATGTGTTGTATGATGTAAGTAATATAAACAAGGGGGGAAGATCGTTGGGAAGGTGTATCGAATCGGACAGTTGGCTCTCATGGCTCACGTGTCGAAACGAACGATTGATTATTATACGAATCTAGGTATCTTAAAAGCGGAGCGATCTCAATCTAATTATCGCTATTACGACGAAACAGCATTTGAGACATTACAATTTATTGAGAAGTGCAAAGAAATGCATATGCCGCTTTGTGAGATTAAAGAGAAAATCGAGGAGAAGAAGAAGCTGCTCGGTATCAATGAACACGTTTCGAAACAAGTGAATGAAGTGACAGACCATATTCATCAATTAGAAGTGGAGCTTACTGAGTTAAAGCCGCTTTTAGATGGATTGACTGATTCACAACGTGAAAAAATATCGAAATCTTTATCTGGTCAAACGACAGCTTTAATACAGACACTTGCTCTATTATTATAGAATAAGTGAAATCCGACCTCTTTAATTTTTGTATCGGGCTATGTTTTCTAACAAACAAATAAGAAAACATTATAGTATACAGGAGGTGGACACCTTAGTTTTTTAACTAAGGGGATTCATTGGAAATATTTAATTTAGTCATGGTTGCGATTTTAATCGCATTTACTGGATTTTTCGTAGCAGCAGAGTTTGCGATTGTAAAGATACGTTCAAGCCGTATCGATCAGCTTGTTGCGGAAGGAAAACGCGGTGCTTTAGCAGCGAAAAAGGTAACAACAAATTTAGATGAATATTTATCTGCTTGTCAATTAGGTATTACAGTTACAGCTATGGGATTAGGTTGGTTAGGTGAACCGACAATTGAAAAGTTATTACACCCGTTATTTGAGAAATGGAACTTAAATCCTTCTATTTCATCAGTATTAACATTTGGTCTTGCTTTTATGATTATGACGTATTTACACGTTGTAGTAGGGGAATTAGCTCCGAAAACGATGGCAATTCAAAAGGCTGAAAGGGTAACGTTATTATTGGCAGGTCCATTAATGATGTTCTATAAAGTAATGTATCCATTTATTTGGGTATTGAACGGTTCAGCTCGTGTGATAACTGGTTTATTCGGTTTAAAGCCAGCTTCAGAACATGAAGTAGCTCATACAGAAGAAGAATTACGCCTTATCCTTTCAGATAGCTATGAAAGTGGCGAAATTAATCAAGCTGAATACAAGTATGTAAATAACATTTTTGAATTTGATAACCGTATTGCAAAAGAGATTATGGTACCGCGAACAGAAATCGTTGGTTTCTACCTGGAAGATTCAGTAGAAGAACACATGAAAGTGATCCAAAATGAGCGATACACACGTTATCCGATTTTTGGAGAAGATAAAGATGATATTATCGGTATGGTCAACGTAAAAGATTTCTTTATTCGATATATGACCGAGGATCAAAAAGATTTATCATCTATTCGCTCGTATATGCGTCCGATTATTGAAGTGATGGAAACGACTCCAATTCACGATTTATTACTTCAAATGCAGAAGAAGCGAATTCCAATGGCTGTTTTATATGATGAGTACGGAGGAACAGCCGGAATTGTAACGCTTGAAGATATCTTGGAGGAAATCGTCGGCGAAATTCGTGACGAATATGATGAAGATGAAGCACCGCCAATTCAACATGTGAACGAGCAACATATTATTGTTGATGGAAAAGTGCTTATCTCAGAAGTGAAAGATTTATTTGGATTACACATCGAAGAAGATGATGTGGATACAATCGGTGGATGGATTATGATGCAAAATCATGAAATCGAAGAAGGACAACATGTTGAGGCAGAAGGTTATGAATTTAAAGTGTTAGAAAAAGACGCTTACCAAATTAAACGTGTTGAAATTCGTAAGATGGAACAAGAACAAGAACAAGAAGAAGAGAAAGCAGCAACTGTGTAAGTTGCTGCTTTTCTTCTAAAGTACAAAAAATGAGAACTTAGGAGCGGATATTTTGATTCAAGAAGCCTTACGTGTATATCGATTACAATTGTATGTGATCTTTAGTGGTTTACTACTTATGTGGACGATTACTCCGTTTGGAAAACAAGTGACAGGGTTCGGTATTGGATTAGCAGTAAGCGCCTATTGTCTTTGGTTATTAGCTCGCAGAGTGGAGAAACTCGGGAAAAGTATCGTAATGAAGGAAAAGGCTCCTGGATTAGGAGTTTTAAACCGATTTGCAGCTGCTATTTTAGGAGCTATCATCATGTATGAAATTGAGCATGAAATGGAAATGTGGGCATTCGGTACAGGTATTTTAGGTGGTCACTTTTTAATGATTGCAAATTTAGCTTATGCAAATATACAATTAGTGAAAGAAGAAGAGAAGCAAAGGGAACATGCTTCGAAAAATATAGAGCTATGATGAAAGGGACCTAATCGGGTTCCTTTTTTAGTTTAGCGATAATATACAAGTAATCAAATTAACGACAAATATAATACGCTTCTTTTTTTCGTTTTTCAATAGTATGAAAAATAATAAAAAAATTTTAAAAAACCCATCGATTTCTAAAGGTTATGTATGTTATTATGACAAAAGACTTTTTGAAAGAGGTGGATACCAATGTTACAAGCGCTACTTATTTTTGTGCTTCAAATTATTTACGTTCCAATTTTAACAATCCGTACGATTTTGCTTGTAAAGAATCAAACAAGATCCGCTGCTGGTGTTGGATTGTTAGAAGGAGCTATTTACATTGTCAGTTTAGGTATTGTGTTTCAAGATTTATCAAATTGGATGAACATCGTTGCCTATGTCATTGGCTTTAGTGCGGGGCTGTTATTAGGCGGTTATATAGAGAATAAATTAGCAATTGGTTATATTACGTATCAAGTTAGTTTACTAGACCGTTGTAATGAATTAGTAGATGAATTACGCCACTCTGGATTTGGTGTTACAGTATTTGAAGGCGAAGGTATTAATTCTATACGTTATCGCTTAGATATCGTCGCAAAGCGTTCTAGAGAGAAAGAGCTTTTAGAAATCATTAATGAAATTGCACCGAAAGCGTTTATGTCTTCGTATGAAATTCGCTCGTTTAAGGGTGGATATTTAACGAAGGCGATGAAGAAAAGAGCGTTAATGAAAAAGAAAGATGAACATGCATCGTAAAAAAGAGGAGTAGTGCTGCATTAAAAGCGCAGTATAAGTCCAAATGTAAAAGGGAGGAATCTATTTTGATGTAGATTCCTCCTTTTTCTATGAAAAATATTCATCTATTAATTCAAAAAACTAAATCGTATAATTATTTTTTTTACTCATTCTCAAATTAATGATTAGCCATATAATTTGAAAAAATACCGGTATGATAAACGCAATTAATAAAACGATAAGTGATATTGATTTAATTTCAGGTGTTTGAATAACACCAGCACCATCAACATCTCGTAGCCAAATGATAGCTGCCCATATTCCAAAAACGATAATCCAAAATATGTTACCAATCCACCAAGAAATCCATCGTCTTTTCATGATAGCACCCCTTACATTTATCTACTGTTAAAAGTATATTTTCGTTCGTTACATTTATAATGAAACAACTTTAAAATTAGTTTTTAACTGTATATCTAACTTGTTTGAAGGTTACTATTTCTCCATCATCATTATCATCTTTCGTTTGCAAAAGTTGAACTTTTGGTTTGTAGTCTGTCCGATGAGCGTGTTCGATATCTTTAATGTTAAGCTTGTAGGATTCACCATTCTTTAGCTTTTGTTCTAACACTTTTTTATTAGCAACATAAATAAAAGTTACTTTATTTTCATCAATTCCCTCAGTCTTAATTTCTAACTCATTATCTTTTGTTGTAATCGTTGGTGTTAATAGTGCCATACTGCCGTTTCCAGTTTCTAAAGAATTTTCTGCTATAGTTGAACATCCTGATAGTATGATTCCGGTGAATAGAAGAACAAGTAATTTCCTTTTCATAACATCCCCTTCGATTCTATGTGATTTTTGATTTTGGCATTGTTAGATTGCTAGTGTGGAGCGTAAATGTTTAGCTAGTACTCTTTTTATTGTACCATAATATGTAAATTAAAAAAGGCTGTATATCCAATGTAAGAGAGACTGAAAAATTTACTTATTGTTGTAAATTCGTGTGTTTTAGCTTCTATTTCACTCGAAATGTAGACGAGAGAAAGAAATTTTTTTATAGAAATTACAATTTTTACATTTTACAATAATGATAGGGAATAGATGAATTCATTTACTTCGGAGGTAGTTATTTGAACATTAATGAGAAGGCAATTGAAATGTTTGAACAAAATAAATATGAGGAAGCAATGGAACTGTTTCAACAAGCAGTACATGAATCTAGAGACGTACAATCTCTCAATAATCTGGCTTGGATGTACTTTTATGAGGAAGAGAATGATGATAAAGCTCTTGAATTAATAAGAGAAGTTGTTAAGTTGAATCCTTCTTCATACTTTCCTTATAACATCTTAGGGGACATTTACATGAAACAAGAAAAATGGACAGAAGCGAAAGAAGCATTACAAAAGTCTATTTCGATTCAACCATCAGATGAAGCATATCATAATGTAGCTGTAGCGCATTATAACCTTGGAGAGCTGGAAAAAGCTTCAGAATTTTTCTTGCGAGTTGCAGGGGATTCGGACTATATCATGTATAGCTATGTAAAATGTTTAATTGATTTAGAACGAACGACAGAAGCAAAAGATAAGTTAGATACTTTTAACAGGGAATCTGATAATTTTTTAGGGGAAATTAATGTAGCAGATTTATATGTTGAGTTGAATTGCTATAAAGAAGCAATTGAATGGTTCGAAAAGGGATACAAAGAATGCTGGAAAAGTCCTAATTGGATTAGTAGATTTGTGTATGCTCTATATAAAACGAATAATTTCTCCCGTATAAATGAAGTTATACGGGAATCTATCGAAGCGAAAACAGCAGAAATAAAAGATGTCGAGAATGAAGAAGTAGAAGACAACTGGACAGAGAAAGATAAGAAAGAGTTAATTGAGGAATATACAGAAGCGAATAATGATTATAAAACAATGATAGAACGTATTAAATCTGGATATGTTCCAGGGTTAGAATTTGAAACGGATTTTATAGGTGGGTGCTATTTGTTTGGTTGTAAAAGGCATAATCATCTTGAATATGAACAATAAAAAGATTCGACTGTCACATATGATGGTCGAATCTTTTTATTAATAGAAGAACCTGAACCATTGAGCTCACTTGATGAAGAACTAGCTGAGCCGTCTACGAAATACTATTCTTTATATAAAGCTAGGATGGTGCCAACTACTTTTATTATTAAGGCGAGAAAGTAAAGTGTTTTATAAAAAGCAGCCTATCGTTTCAAATAGATGAAATGATAGGCTGCTTTATTTTTAAAAAAATAAGGTCAGAGGTGTACTTTTTTTATAAAAATGCATTTCATATAAAAGGTGTAATTACTTTTGGGAAGGGGGATTGTTGTGCATCATCATAGAAATTGCAGGAAATTCGGAGTGGCACTGCCTCTTCCACTTATAGGAGCAACTGGCCCAACAGGTAATAGTGGTCCAATCGGTCCAACTGGAGGGCATGAAGGTCCTGTTGGTCCTACAGGGGTGACTGGACCAACGGGAGCAACTGGGCCCCAAGGTCCTCAAGGTATCAGGGGGATACAAGGTCCTCGAGGGACAACAGGAGCACAAGGAATACAAGGAGCTATTGGTGATACAGGAGAGCAAGGTATAACTGGCCCAACTGGTCTTCAAGGTGCTCAAGGATTAATCGGAAACCAAGGTCCAATTGGTGATATTGGAGTACAAGGATTAGAAGGAATACAAGGAGCTACGGGTCCTGCTGGTAGTCAAGGTATACAAGGCACACAAGGAATACAAGGGGAAATAGGTGAGCGAGGACAAACGGGAGCACAAGGAATGCAGGGAGAGAGAGGCATAACTGGAGTCTCGGGTGTAACTGGTCCGCAAGGTCCTCAAGGTGTTCAAGGAATACAAGGAGAGCAAGGGGCTATTGGTATACAAGGAGAAGACGGCCTCCGAGGGATACAAGGAATTACTGGAGAGGAAGGGCCACAAGGAGCTCAAGGAATACAAGGTGAAGTGGGTCCAACTGGTTCTACTGGAATACAAGGTGCTCAAGGGATAAGTGGAATAAAGGGGATAACAGGTGCAATAGGTTTACAAGGCCCACAAGGTGTGCAAGGAATACAAGGTATAACGGGAGCAACAGGCTTTCAAGGGATAAAAGGAATAAGAGGTATAACGGGAGCGACGGGTAGTATTGGTATTCAAGGCTTAGAAGGACCACCGGGCGGTCCGACGGGAACAACCGGTCCAATTGGTCCATCTAGTGGAGTGACTGGTCCATCAGGTCCACCAGGTCCACCAGGAGGTCCACCAGGTCCAACGGGAGCGACTGGTTCAACAGGTGTAAGCGGAGGGATAGGATCAATTGGAGCGCAAGGAGTGCAAGGTATAACAGGTCCAACAGGTCATCAAGGTGTAAGGGGAGCGCAAGGTTCCCAAGGTGTAGTTGGAGCAGTTGGAGTACAAGGGGCACAAGGTCCTCAAGGTAACCAAGGTATAACAGGTCCAACAGGTGCAGAAGGTTCTCAGGGAATACAAGGTCCGCTGGGAGTAATTGGTCCAACAGGTGCAGAAGGTCCTAAAGGTATTCAAGGTATTCAAGGTGTAATAGGTCCAACGGGTGCACAAGGAATGGTGGGAATACAAGGCGTATCCGGTCCAGTTGGTGTTACAGGAGCGGAAGGAACTCAAGGTGCACAAGGAATCCGAGGAGCAACCGGTCCTGCAGGAGCACAAGGTATACAAGGAGTTCAAGGAATTCAAGGGGAGACAGGAGCAGCTGGAACACAAGGTCCTCAAGGGGTTCAAGGAATACAAGGAACTACCGGATTGACAGGTACACAAGGTGCCCAAGGTTCTCAAGGAGTGCAAGGAATACAAGGTGTGCAAGGAATTATCGGTCCAACAGGAGCACAAGGAATTAGAGGCCCCCAAGGAAATACAGGGGAAATTGGTATAACAGGACCTCAAGGAGTCCAAGGAGCGCAAGGTAATCAAGGGCCCCAAGGTCCACAAGGAAATGTTGGAATTACAGGTGCAACGGGTGAAACTGGGGCTACTGGAGCAACCGGGGCAACTGGCCCACAAGGTGTGCAAGGTGTTCAAGGGATTACGGGAATACAAGGAATAACGGGAACGACAGGCAATACAGGTGCAACGGGTCCGCAAGGAATACAAGGTATACAAGGAGTTCAAGGTTTGCAAGGACCAACTGGAACAAGTGGAGTGACAGGTGCTAGTGGTAGTATAGGACCAGTTGGAGCGCAAGGTAGTCAGGGGCAACAGGGGCGACAGGAGCAACAGGAGCAACTGGAATCCAAGGAGTGCAAGGAATACAGGGTCCAACAGGAGCAACCGGTTTAACAGGTTTGCAAGGAGTACAGGGGCCGATGGGAGCAACGGGTCCAACGGGTGACCAAGGCATTCAAGGTCCACAAGGGATACAAGGAGTAACCGGCCCGACAGGTCCGCAAGGTCTACAAGGAATCCAAGGTCCACTCGGCCCAACCGGTCCGAGTGGACCCCAAGGAGTGCAAGGGGCACAGGGGCCAATTGGTCCAACCGGCCCACAAGGGATACAAGGCATACAAGGTGAGCAAGGAGTAAGAGGAGCGACAGGTCCAACTGGTTTACAGGGTCTACAAGGTATACAAGGTCCAAGTGGCCCAACCGGCCCACAAGGCGTGCAAGGCGTACAAGGTCCGAGTGGCATAACAGGTCCAACCGGTCCCCAAGGAATACAAGGTATTCAGGGACCACAAGGAAGTATAGGCCCAACCGGTCCTCAAGGAATACAAGGTGTGCAAGGTCCACAAGGCCCAACCGGCCAGTCGGGAGCAACGGGTCCTCAAGGAATTCAGGGAATTCAAGGTCCAATTGGTCCAACCGGCCCCCAAGGAATTCAGGGGATACAAGGCGTGCAAGGTCCTCAAGGCCCAACCGGTCCAACCGGCCCACAAGGTCTACAAGGTCTACAAGGAATAACTGGCCAGTCGGGGGCAACAGGTCCAACAGGAGCAACCGGCCCGACGGGGGAAACGGGTCCCAAAGGTCCACAAGGAATCCAAGGTCCACAAGTAGCAACGGGTCCAACGGGAGCAACCGGTGAGGCGGGAGTAACCGGTCCTCAAGGAATCCAAGGAATCCAAGGTCCTCAAGGGATAACAGGTCCAACGGGAGCAACCGGACCGACGGGAGAAACGGGTCCCCAAGGTCTACAAGGAATCCAAGGTCCACAAGGGATAACGGGTCCAACAGGAGTAACGGGCCAGACGGGATTGACTGGTGCAACTGGCCCGACCGGAATCCAAGGCATACAAGGAATAACAGGAGCGACAGGGGGAACGGGAGTAACAGGCCCAACAGGTGCAACTGGCCCAACGGGCTTAACTGGAGCGACAGGATCATCTGCTATATCTACAGGTGGTGGCTATTTCTTCTCTACATCAACAAGTACAATTGCAGCAAATACTAACATTCCAATTAATTCTGGATCCACTGTATATGGAACTGGTGTATCTTTAACTAGTGCTACGACAGTCACAGTAGCGACGCCAGGAATATATTTAGTAAGCTACTATTTCCAAGGGGATGCAAATGGTGGGAATGAGACAGTATCTGTGAGATTACTATTAAATGGAACGCAACTAACAGGGAGTTTTATACAAAACGTAACGACATCAACTGTAGTAATCGAACCAGCCATTTCAAATACACTTCTTGTGAATGTGACGAGTGCCAATTCAACATTAATATTACAAAATGGCCCGTTAGGTGTAGGGCATGTGACTACTATAGCAGGTGCGATTACAGCAAGTTTAAATGTAGTGAGAATTTTATAAAGAATATAAAAATTTTCTTTATCTTTTCGGTTGAAAAATATGCTGAAAGAAGTATTTGTGATGTAAGTTATCTACAACTTTATTTGCTTGATATGTGCGTTGTTTTTCAATTCGTAGTCTTTGCTCCATCATTTTTATTGCGTGATCAGATAAACGTAACATAATACATTCTCCTTTTCTATAAATATAGGTGACTATTTGATATCGATCCCATATTTATAATTAAGGAGGCAAAATGTGTAACATAGGCAAAAAGCACCTTCCTCTCCCATTACGCTTACGAGGTTAGCTGTCGGACTCGGGAAGTGAGAGTTTCCCTACTTAAAAAAGATTCGCCCCAAGTAGCATAGCTACAAAAATGGTTCCCCCGCTCCAAAATTTGGACTCAGCAAAAGGTTTTATAAAGTAAAAAATAACATAAAGGAGCGAATAAGTCAAATTATTTTGTGTATTCTGTCTTTTTTAATTGCGTAAGAATCATACCGTCAGGAAGTATTGTATCTGCTACTGTAATGAATCCGTGTTTTTTATATAAAGTAATAGCAGGGGTATTCGCTTTACCTGTTTGTACAATGTATGTCATTGAAGAGGGAAACATGTTAAATATATAAATTAGGAGTTTCGTTGCGATTCCTTTTTGAAAAAAATCGGGCGATACAACTAGCCTATGGATATCGATTAGTTTTTCTTCTTGTACAAAAGAAATAAAACCGACAAGTTTATTTTCAGAAAAATATCCATAGAATGTTTCAACGCAATTTTGAATATCGTTTACAGTATCATATAAACGAGGTATGGCAGTACTATTTAAGTAGTCTGCTTCAATTTTATAAGCTGGAATTTGAACCTGTAAAATGGATGTTGCTACTTCAAAAGAAGTGGAATTTAACTTAAGAATCATAGATAATGAAGCCTCCTTTAAATATGGTATATGAATATAATTGCTTTATGGGTGAGTTTGACAATATTTTTCTTTTTTGCATATAATATATGTATCTCCATATGTAAAATAGTAGTAAATATATTTCTATAGTGAAATATGATTAGCAATGATAAATACATATGTTTGTATTAAATCATACAAACTATAATAGAAATGGAGGACTAAAAATGGGATGGATTATCACATTAATAGTTGGTGCTATTATAGGTGCAATTGCTAGTTCTATAACAGGTAAAAATTTCCCAGGTGGTATGTTCGGAAATATTATCGCAGGTTTATTAGGTGCTTCGTTAGGTGGTAGATTATTTGGATCCTTTGGGCCATCATTTGGTGGGATTCATGTCGTGCCAGCATTATTAGGTGCAATCGTGTTAATTTTTATTGTATCATTTGTAGTGAAAGCTGCAAAGAAATAGATATATAGATTATGATGAAGAGCCCTGAATAAGGGCTTTTCATCATTCGAAGAGGTGGTTTCATTGGAGAAAATAAATATAAGAAAAAGAGATAAGTTAAGAAAGTTTTTTAGAGAACAAAATTATTTGGCGGTATTACTTGGATTTGCGTTATTGTTCATTAATATTTTATTGCTAACAAAAATATCATTTGTTTTTACACCGTTTATCGTATTTTTAAAAACAATTTTCTTCCCAGTACTATTAGCGGGCGTGCTATTCTATATTTTACATCCATTCGTTTCGCTTTTAGAAAAGAAAGGTGTTTCAAGAATCGTATCGATAGCCTCAATATACTTAATAGTAATTGGATTATTTGTGTTTTTAGTTTTAACGGTTATTCCTATTATCAAAGATCAAATTGACGCATTGATAGATAATCTACCATATTTTGGTCATGAAATCGAAAGGGCAGCACGTAGATTTGGGGAAAGTAACTTACTCGGTAAAATTCAGGAGAATTTAAATATTGATGTTGCGAATATTGTAAAAGACTACACAGTTGATTTTACAAAGTCATTATCATCAGTAACTGGTAATGTAACTGGATTTTTGAGTACTATTACAGAGGTTGTTTTAACATTTGTAATGGTTCCATTTATATTGTTCTATCTTTTAAAAGATGGTGAGCAATTACCGAATCACTTTTTAAAGTTCATTTCAGAGCAAAGACAACCAGCAGCAATGAGAATACTAGATGATATGCATTATGCGATTAGTTCGTACATTAGGGGGCA
Organism: Bacillus sp. AF62; assembly: GCF_050312695.1. NCBI lineage: Bacteria > Bacillati > Bacillota > Bacilli > Caryophanales > Bacillaceae > Bacillus > Bacillus sp. AF62. The sequence goes on from NZ_JBNPJZ010000066.1 coordinate 48,677, forward strand.
AATTATAGTTAGCTTGTTTATCGGTATTATGCTATTAATTGGTTACCTTATTATCGGTATTAAATATGCAGTACTACTCGCTATTTTAGCGATGATTGTAAATATCGTTCCGTACGTAGGACCAATTATCGCAATTACACCAGCGTTAATTATTGCGTTTATTGATTCGCCAGGGATGGTTTTAAAGGTAATTATTGTAATGATGGTTGTACAATTAGCAGAAGGTAAATTTATTTCTCCGCAAGTTATGGGTAAGAAGTTAGATATTCACCCAATTACAATCATATTTATCATTTTAACTGCCGGAAACTTATTCGGGATTATGGGCATTATTTTAGCCATTCCAGGATATGCGATATTAAAAGTGTTAGTTACACACGGTTATAGATTTGTTAAGTTGAATACATGAAAAAAAGAGCTAAAACAGTGGGAACTGTTTTAGCTCTTTTTTATTAACAATTCATTTGCATATTGGCGTGCCCATTGATCCGCTTCCAATATAGCATCAAGTGAAGGATCTTTTACATTATGATGAGCTTCAACTGTTTTGTAAATTGTTTTTTCAATATCGAAAAAGGCAATTTCATTTTTTAAGTATAGTGCATTTGCAATTTCATTTGCTGCATTTAATACAGCGGGAGTAGTACCACCGATTTTGCCACATTCATATGCGTATTGTAGACAAGGGAACTTCTCTAAATCTGGTTTTTCAAAATGTAAACTACCGATTTCTAATAAATTTAATTTTTCATAGGAAGAAGGTAGCCGAGTGGGATAGTGAAACGCATATTGAATCGGCATTCTCATATCAGGAGCACCGAGCTGTGCCATAACTGATCCATCAATAAATTCTACTAAAGAATGAATGATACTTTCTTTATGAATCATTACATCAATTTTTTCATACGGAATATCAAATAGCCATCTCGCTTCCATTACTTCAAAGCCTTTATTCATTAATGTGGCAGAATCAATCGTTAGTTTTGCACCCATTAACCAGTTTGGATGTTTTAAAGCGTCCTTAGCTTGTAATGTTTGCATTTCTTCACGTGTTTTATCACGAAAAGCACCACCGGAAGCTGTTACAATTAACTTCTCAATCTCTTTATTATTTTCTCCGTTTAAACATTGGAAAATAGCTGAATGCTCACTATCTACTGGAATTAAGCGACATCCGTTTTGTTTCGCTAGTTCAGTTACGATATGTCCAGCTGCAACTAACGTTTCTTTATTAGCGATGGCAATATCGTTCTTCGCCTTTAATGCTTCAATCGTTGGAAGTAGTCCGGAAACTCCGACAACAGAACTTAATACAAGATTTGAATCAGGGTGAGTAGCTACCGCAATTAAGTCATCAGTTCCGTATGTGATTTTTGTATTCGCTGAAATACGCGTACGAAGCGTGTCTGCTAAGTCTTTTGTCGCAACGCTTACAATACGAGGTTGAAACGTTTTGATTTGTTGCTCAAGAAGATCGATATTATAATTTGCGGTTAAACCGACGATTTTGAAATGTTCAGGATGAGCTGAAACGACATCTAATGCAGATGTGCCGATGGATCCTGTGGAACCTAAAATGGATATATATTTTACCATGAAAAAACCTCCAAAGTTGTTTCGAATATTTCTGCAAACCTATATATCATTAGACAATTGAAGTGGAAATTCCTGCTATATAAAATAGAAAATTCGGGTTTGTTTGGAAGTGAAATGTGATAAACTGTAAAAAATAACGAAAAAGCAATGAAAGAGAATAGTACATATTCGAAACTTTTCAGAGAGCTGATATGTGGTGAGAATCAGTAAGGGATGAATATGGAATGGACTCTGGAGCTTCTAACTGAAATGAGTAGGTAAAGACGGTTACTTCACGTTATTGAAGTATGAAGTGAGCTAATGATAGCTAATTAAGGTGGTACCGCGGGAGTCTCTCGTCCTTTTTTAAGGATGAGGGGCTCTTTTTATTTTGAGAAAGGAGGAGTTAGTGTGAGTGAAAAAATAATGTTAACAGGAATTAAGCCGACAGGTTATCCGCATTTAGGAAATTATATTGGTGCGATTAAACCTGCATTACAAATGTCAAAGAATAATGAAGGAAAAGCATTGTACTTTATAGCTGATTATCATGCATTAAATGCTGTTCATGATCCAGAGAAGTTCAGCAGTTATACGAAAGAGGTAGCAGCTACTTGGTTATCGCTTGGACTTGGGGAAGATGTTATTTTTTATCGACAAACAGAAGTGCCGGAGATTCTAGAATTAGCTTGGATTTTAGCTTGCCTAACTCCGAAAGGTCTTATGAACCGTGCTCATGCGTATAAAGCGAAGGTGGAGCAAAATAAAGAAGCAGGGTTAGAGGTCGATGCGGGAGTGAATATGGGGTTATACACGTACCCGATTTTAATGGCAGCTGACATATTATTATTTCAAGCTACTCATGTACCAGTTGGAAAAGACCAAATTCAGCATATTGAAATTGCGCGTGATATTGCGACTTATTTTAATCATACATTTGGCACGACATTTACACTTCCAGAGTATGTCATACAAGAAGAAGGAGCTATTTTACCTGGTCTTGACGGAAGGAAGATGAGTAAAAGTTACGGAAATGTGATCCCATTATTTGCAGAGCAAGCAAAACTACGAAAGTTAATATTTAAAATCAAAACAGATTCTTCACTTCCAAATGAACCGAAAGAACTAGAAATCTTATTTACAATTTATAAAGAATTTGCGACAGAAGACGAAGTACAGTCATTACGTGAAAAATATGAGACTGGAATCGGATGGGGCGATGTGAAAAAAGAGTTGTTTCGCGTTGTAGATCGTGAGTTAGCTGGACCTCGTGAAAAGTACGCAATGTATATGAATGAGCCGAATTTATTATATGAAGCGTTAGAAAAAGGTGCTGAGCGAGCAAGAAAAATCGCGAAGGTAAATTTAGTAGAAATTAAAAAAAGGATTGGATTTGAGAGGGGGCGCTGAGCGTTCCCTCGTTTTTCGATATAAATTATTCTTCATATTGATACGTAGAGCAAGGAGTTCGCACTTCTTTTCCGAACTTATTAGTTGCATATATGAAAAAATATGCTAATATAGGGTTACTTATTAAACATGTTTAATAAGTAAAATTAAAGTCACTTATTAAAGTTGTTTAATAAGTTGGCCCCATTCAATAAAAAAGGAGATGAATGTATGAAAACGGAGAAAGAAAAGATGGTTGCAGGAGAAATGTATATTGCGGATGACGAAGAATTGGTGGCTGATAGGGTGGAGGCAAAACGTTTAACACGCCTTTATAACGAGGCGATGGAGACAGGAGATGAGAGGCGTTTTACGTTATTAAATCAGCTTTTAGGTTCTTCAACTGATGGGAAAGCACAAATTAATCCTGATTTTCGTTGTGATTACGGCTACAATATTCATGTCGGAAAGAGCTTTTTCGCAAATTTCAATTGTGTGATTTTGGACGTTTGTGAAGTTCGAATCGGTGATAATTGTATGTTTGCACCTGGTGTTCACATTTATACTGCTACTCATCCATTACATCCGGTGGAACGAAACTCTGGCAAAGAATATGGAAAACCGGTAAAGATAGGTAACAATGTTTGGGTTGGCGGAGGAGCTATTATTAACCCTGGTATTTCAATTGGAGATAATGTTGTAATTGCTTCAGGGGCAGTTGTGACAAAAGATGTACCTAATAATGTAGTTGTTGGTGGTAACCCAGCTAAAGTTATTAAAACGATAGACTTATAGAAATCGTTTTTTATGAGTGCATGAATAAACAGATGTCGTATCGTATAGAAAAGGTGAAAGATGTTTCATATAAAGAAAAATAGTACGGAAAATCGTACGAAGACATTACTTACTTCTTGAAACGCTCTTTTTCGTATTTGTTTTGCCGGTTTTCTCGTTTGCTGTAAGTTTCTATCATGCCTTTCGAGAGGACTCCCACCTCTAAACGTAAGTGAAGGTGGTGAGGTGAATTGAAAGAAATATTTTATTTTCAAGAAAACAATAGAAACATACGTTCTGTTTTGCTATAATATCCTTAACAAGGAGGTGAATAAAATGACAAAGGAAAATCCGTCAAACTATAAAACTCTTCAAATTTGGATTAAAAAAGGGCATCGTATGTATTCTTATTTTCAAGAATGTTGTCATAACGCTAAGAACATGTACAACACCACAAACTTTTATATACGCCAGGTGTACACTGGATTAACACAAGAAAAAGAGTTGCAGCCTTTGCAAAAAGAAGTTCTGGATAATATTCATAAAAATATTGATAAGATGAATGACACACAACTTCTTGCCTATCAGAAGAAATTGGAAAAAGAGAAATTAAAGCCTAAAGAAGAACAGAAAGAGATTACATGTAATTTGTTTTCAGAACCTAATTTTGAAAAACCTTATGTAGATTACAACTTTCTAGATGCACTATTTAAGGCTATGATTCAAAATGATTATCGAGCTTTGCCTACGCAATGTAGCCAGTCAATCATGAAGGGTTTGTTCCAAAATTGGAAATCTTTTTTTGCTAGTTTAAAAGACTATAAAAAGAATCCAAACAAATATGCTGGAACGCCTAGGATTCCAAAGTATATTCGTTCTTCTGAAAAAGAGATTCTGTATACAAACCAAGATTGCATCATTAAAAACGGTAGATTTTTAAAGTTTCCAAAGACGAAATTGCAATTAAATATTGGGAAACTAGGTTTCACTGAAGGTAAACTGAAACAAGTTCGTGTGATTCCAAAATACAATGAATATGTAGTGGAGTTGGTAATTGATGTTCCTTCTGAACAACAAATGATTGAAGAGAATGCTCGTTATATGAGTATTGATTTAGGGATTGATAACCTTGCAACCATCGTAACAAACACAGGTATGAAACCTGTCCTTGTTAAGGGCAAACATATCAAAAGCATAAATCAATATTACAACAAAATGAAGAGTCATTTTACAAGCATTCTTAGAAATGGAAAACAAACGAATGAAGGACCTTTTACTTCTAAAAGGATAGAAAAACTTCATCAAAAACGTTACTTGAAAATAAAAGACGTCTTCCATAAAGTTAGTCACCATATCGTAAAACTAGCTCAAGAAGAAGTTTGTAAAATCGTTATTGGTCAAAACAAAAGTTGGAAACAAGAAACGAATATGGGAAAAAGAAATAACCAATCGTTTTGTCATATCCCGCATAATTTACTGATTCAAATGATTACATACAAAGCAAATGCTGTAGGCATTCAAGTTGTTGTAACTGAAGAATCATATACATCGAAAGCAAGTTTTCTGGATAACGACTTCATTCCAACGTATGGAGAAAATGACCAAAATACAACTTTTTCAGGAAAACGAATAAAGCGCGGCATATATCGTTCAGCAAATAAAACTTTAATTCATGCAGATGTAAATGCTGCGGCTAACATTTTACGAAAAGTAATCCCAAATGCATGGACAAATGGGATAGAGGGGTTAAGCGTGAAACAGCTCGCTAATGTGTTAACTCCCCTGACGTTAATCGTCCGTTAGGTCGAAACGTTAGAAACCCCCACTTCAAGCTTTCCTAAGTGGGGGAGTGTTCATTGCTTTAGAAAATGATGTATGATATATTGTCAACGCAACTTATTAAAAGTGTTTAATAAGTATGTTGATTAAGGTGGTGAGCGATTTGAGTGAACAATTTGTTACTCAAAAATCGATTAAAGAGACGATCCTTCGCGGCATTCGTACAGCTCTTCTAGAGCGAGGTAGTGCAACGAAAGTTGAACTTAGTAATACATTAGAAATCAGTTTTCCAACGATAAGTAAATTTATAGAAAAAATGAAACAAGACGGTGAAGTCACTTTAGCCGGTTTAGATGATTCAAGTGGTGGAAGAAGAGCAAAACGATATGAATATAATCCAGAATATATGTTAGGTTTAGCGATATTTTTAGAAAAAAATGAGACGAACTATACAATTTTTAACTGTTTAGGGGAAGTAAAAGAACAAGGCAGTACTTCAAGTGCATTAATCGATACGGGTCTAAGTGTATTGACAGAACATATAGAAAGTCTTATAGCTACGTTTCCAAAGATAAGTTCAATCTCAATTGGTGTTCCTGGTGCTGTCGATAATGGGCGTATTTTCTATATTCCTGGATATGAAAAGTTCCAAAATTTTAATTTGAAAAGTCACTTGGAGGAACTGTTTTCTATACCAGTAGTAATAGAAAACGATATGAATGCTGCAGTACTCGGCTATCATAAAAATACTGGAAACAATGAAAATTCCTCTCTTGTATATTTGTATTCAGGTCAAAATGGCCCAGGTGCGGGGATTATGGTAAATGGAGATGTCGTACGCGGAAGCACATTTTTCTCAGGAGAGATATCTTTCGTCCCGCAGTACGATAATAAAAATTTCTTGCAAGCTTTGAGAAGTGAAGATTCGAATAATCCAGAGGAATATAATATAGATGCTATTACTCGTTTAATAGCTACATGTATAGCTATTATTAACCCTCATGGATTCATCTTCTGTGATGATGAAGTGAACCAAATTGTAATAGATCAGATTTTAAAAAGTTGTCCGCAGTACATTCCGGCAGAACATATTCCGAAAATAACAGTGAGCAACTGGAAAGAAGATTATTTATATGGGTTAAAAAGTCTTGGACTTGATCTTATGATTACGAGAACAAATAAAGAAAATTAAATGTACTGGCAATGAAGCATCCAATTGCCAGTTGAATAACATAAAAGAAAAGGTGTCGATTATGAAAATTGAACATGTAGCAATTTGGGTGAATGATTTAGAAAGAATGCGTGATTTTTATAAACAGTACTTCGGTGGTGAAGAAAATAGCTTATATCACAATCCGAAAAAGCAGTTTGAATCTTATTTCATAACTTTTGAAGGCGGTGCGCGTCTAGAACTTATGAAGCAGGTAGGGATAGACGAGAAAGTACAAACACAAACAATAGGATATGCGCATATTGCTTTTTCAGTAGATAGTAAAGAAAAAGTGAACGAATTAACTAATACATTAAGAGAAGCAGGATACTCAGTGTTAAACGGGCCGCGTACTACAGGGGATGGTTATTATGAAAGTGTAGTAAGTGATCCTGAAGGAAATCAGATTGAGATAACAATCTAACATTATATTTACTAATAATTGATAAAAAATAAAATTTTGTTGTTCCCCCAAATGTGTACGAGAAACCTATTATTTCTGCAGAAAGGGGGACATAACGTTGAGTGAAATCATTTTTATTTTCTGTATATATCCATTGCTTGTTTGTATTGTTTCAATAGCTGGAGCATATAAAGTAGGTACATTTTATGTGATGCCAATAGTAACATTTCTTATTTTTCTTATGTTAAATGTTACAGTGCACGATCCAGCATTTTTCTTTTGGGTGGGCATGTATACTATTCTTTCATTTATTGTTTCTTATATAACTATCCTTTTTATAAAGGGATATAAAGTTGTAAAAAGAGAGCGTTAATATCATTTTGGGGAAATAGGGATTTACGGTGAACGATAACAACCTCATTTCACGTTGTAATGATGGGAAATGAGGTTGTTTGATTTCTATTTTTTATTGGAGTGATGAAAATCGCGAAGAATCTTCTCAATGACTGGATGAAGAGTACTAGGTAACTCATCAAGCGGAAAGAAACGTAATTCTTTTGACTCAGTTTTATCACATACAAGCTCCCCATAAAATTCTCGGCAAATATAAACAACGAGTACACCGTGTACTTGATCGCCGTTTGAATAGATTTGAAAGTAATCTGGTCCAGAGTATGTACGGAATAGTTCTGGATTTTTAATAATAAGTCCAGTTTCTTCATATACTTCTCGCTTTAAAGCGTCTTCTAATGTTTCGTTATATTCTAAGGCACCGCCAATAATGCCCCAGCGGTTAAAATCTGTACGGAGCTGCAGCAATACTTCATCTTTTTGATTTAATATAATGGCGTGCGATCCTATTAGAATAAGTGGATGATTTCCTACTAGATTTCTCATATCTTCAATATAACCCATGTCATTGCTCCTTGTATTTAATAATAGTTAGGAAGTTCTTTTAACATTCTTTCTGTTTTACGTGCTGTAAAGGCTAAGTTATGGTCATCTTTCGTTCTAAAAAATAATGTGCGTAAAAAGGTTTTAATGTTGGCACATAAAATACAATACTCATTAAGCGAAAGGCGTTTTCTAATTTGAGGAAGCCTTTTTATTTTTTTTTGAATAATAGAAATTAACTCGTTTTGAGGAAAATCATGATACAGCATTGCTAGTAATGGAGTAACGATGCGCTCATCTTCGTTATTATGAAAAAGGTCAGATGGAATAAAGATTTTATTTAATAAACAATGAATTAATTCTTCGTACCATTCAAAAGTGGTATACGTATTATGAACAATTTCAGTAAAGGCATCAGATACGTGAGCAAGACAATGAGCCCATCCTTTATTTTCGATATAGCCCCGAAAATCTGTTTCTAAGTTTGTGTAAGTAATGAGTTTATTTTTTATTTCTTCGATATCCTCCTCTGTACAAAAGTAGTGCGAATTAGCGAATTGGAGTATTAACGCAATTAACGAAACAGTGTAAGAACGTGTGAAAACCCCATCTGTATGTGGGGAGTAAATGTCACAATATAAATACTCATCACTTAAACAAGTTTGCAGAAGTAATTTCAGTTGATCATCCATAAGGAATTCATGATGAATGAAATGCGCAAAACATTTATATATAAGTTGGTAACGAACGTAGCTATCAGTCGTTCCGATATACTGAAGCATGTTCAAAGTTAACTCATTTACGTCTATATGCTGTAGTTGCGTATAGTCATTTTGTTGTATAAGCTCTAACTGTTGTTGCAATGCTGTAATGTCCACTGGAGAACCTCCTCCGCACTTTAAAGATGCGATCTTTTCTAGTATTCTATATATTCAAGGACAATCCTGCTCATGCAAGGAGAACGATTAGAAATTCGAGTATGATATAGATGAGGGAAGAATATGACGACGATAGAACAGTTAGAAAAATATTTTAAAATAAGAAGAAATGTTTCTTCTATTATGATAAAAGAAAATAATGCAGAGATTTTTACAGAAGAGCAATTAGAGGAAATGATGCAATATTGCGTTGTTGAAGCTAAAAAAGATGGATTAGAAAAACTATATTTTGAAATCTCTTCAAAAAGTCCAAATTATGATGTGTATAAAAAATGTTTTGAAACGTATTCATTTGAATATGTTACGGAAAACATGATTGTATTTAAAGATATATATGAAGTAGAAGATGTAGAAAGTGAAATTGATTTTAAGCTTATTGAAGAAGTTGGAGAAGAGGCTTTTTATTCACTGTGGAATGAAGCGACGGGAGAACCAGTCGCTCATGATCAAGTTGTGCATATGATGCTACAAGAAATTGGTGAGCAATGGAAAGAACATTGCTTAACAGCGAGTGTCGATGAAAAGCAGATAGGAATTGTAATCCCGCATATTGAAAGAGGTACGTTAGAAGAAGGGAAACTTATGTACTTCGCAGTTACTCCAAATATGCGTAATAAGGGATATGAAGAGGCATTATTTGCAGGTGCGATGTTTGTCTTAAAGGAAATAGGTGCATCTTATTATATTGGTGAGACAAATATACAAAATGAATGGATGAAGGATGTTTTTGAAAAGAACGGATGTCAGTTGCTGAGTTGTACTGAGCGGTATGTGAGGGAGTTTTAAGATATACTCTGGGACACATCTAGTGGGAACCCGTGTACAAATTTTGAACAAGTAAAAGAACTTTTCGCCTGTTTGTAAGATAAAAAGAAAAATGAGAACGACAAAGTAGTTATTCCTATAATAAAATAGAGTAAGATTTGACTATAAGAGAAAGCGTTGGTGAAAGAATGGAGCAGCAAAGAAATTGGCTACAAGCAACTGTAGAGAGAAATGAAGATAATACGTTACAAATAAAGTGGGAAAATAATATAGAGGAAGTTCGCATTTACTGGAGTACTTCGCCAGATCATATTGAAGAAAATGGAGAATTACTTGTAACTGTAAATGGAGAATTATCATATACAATTGAAAACCCGAGTGAAAATGAACGTCCATATTTTAGATTAGTAGGAAGTAATGGACAAGCAGTAACAGTAGCTGAGCGTAGACTGCCATTACAAGGCGCGTTTAACTTCCGTGATATGGGAGGATATGAAACGACAGAAGGCCGTAAAGTGAAATGGGGCAAATTATACCGTTCTGAAGAATTAGCAGGACTAACAGAATGGGATATTGCGTATTTACAAAAGTCTGGCTTAAAGTTAATTTGTGATTACCGTACAGACTTTGAAGTGAAGCATAAGCCGAATCCAGAAATTACGGGTGCTCGTCAAGTGTGCTTACCAGTTATGCAAGACTTAGCGAAAGATCTAAATATAAATGAATTTTTCCAAGTTGGTGACCTTTCTATGTTAGGAAAACCAGGTGAGTATCTTGTGAAAATGAATCAAGATTTCGTAAGTGGTAACGAGGCATTCGTGAGCTTCTTAAACTTAGCGCAAAACCCGGAAAACTTACCATTAGTAAACCACTGCACAGCTGGAAAAGATCGTACTGGATTTGGTTCAGCGCTTTTATTACTTTTACTAGGTGTACCGGAAAAAACAGTAATGGAAGATTACTTATTAAGTAACGGATTCCGTGAAAAGCTAAATGAAAAAATGATGGCCTTTTTAGGTGCGAAATTACAAAATGATGAGAGCAGAGCAATATTAGGTGCAATGTTTGAAGCGCGCGCCGAATATTTACAAGCTGCGATTGATGGAATCCAAAAGCAATACGGATCAGTTGAAGCATACGCCGAAAAAGCTCTTGGCTTTACGAAAGATTCGTTAGAAGAAATGAAAGTGTTACTGCTGGAAGAAAAGTAAAAAGAAGGGAGGCTGGTTTTAATTAGCCTCCTTTTCTTATTGTTGTTATAATTAAGCTATGAGAATATAGGAGTTGAGAAAAACATCATGAAATACAAATTTATATTATTCGACGTAGACGATACATTATTAGATTTCCCAAAAACGGAAAGACACGCATTACATAATGCGTTTGTACAGTTTGGTATGCCTACAGGGTATAATGATTATCTTGCAAGTTATAAAGAGATTAGTAATGGATTATGGAGAGATTTAGAAAATAAAATGATTACGCTAAGTGAATTAGCAGTAGATCGATTTAGACAATTATTTGCACTTCATAATATAGACGTAGATGCACAGCAATTTAGTGATGTATATCTTGAAAATTTAGGGAAAGAAGTACATCTTATAGAAGGCGCAGTACAATTATGTGAAAATCTACAAGATTGCAAGTTAGGTATTATTACGAATGGATATACGAAGGTGCAACAATCAAGAATCGGAAATTCGCCTTTATGTAATTTCTTTGATTATATTATTATTTCTGAAGAAGTTGGTCATCAAAAACCAGCACGTGAGATTTTTGATTATGCATTTGAGAAATTCGGAATTACGGATAAATCAAGTGTACTAATGGTTGGAGATTCGCTAACTTCTGATATGAAAGGTGGAGAAGACTACGGCATTGATACGTGTTGGTATAATCCGAGTTTGAAAGAAAATAGGGCAGAAGTTAAGCCGACTTATGAAGTGGAGAGTCTTCTGCAAATTTTAGAAATTGTGGGAGTGGTTCAAGAAAAGGCAACCTCATTTTAATTGTGTTGAAATTTGATGAATCGTCGATATAATTTCATATACTAAGATATGGAACAAAAAAGATGGCACCAAGTCAAAACAATTTTACTGAAGAAAACAGAAATAAAATCAGAACCATTTAAACAAGCTGGAATTAAAATTGAGGGTTAATGTGGAGAAGGTTTTGGAAAACAGAAATAACACGAAATAATATTTTAAGCAGTTTGTAATGACAAATTACAAACTGCTTAAAAATAAAAAAAGATTGCCTCTTTGGATATGAGCAATCTTTTTTATTTTGTTAGGAGATGAAATGTATATTTTTGTACCCTATCTCCATCAAGTAAAAAAATGTTTGTTCCCTAATAATGAAAAAAATGAATTTAATTTTCATAAATAACTGTAAAGTGGTAAAAATTTCGTTTTGGAAGTAATTCGAAATTTTAAGTTAATGGGCATAGGTTGGAACCATTTCCTTGTTTAGACTGGATATCCGCCTGTTGGCGGTGGCCAAGCACTAAATAATCTGCGGATCAGCACAATTTCTCCTAAATGGTAGGAGTTGTGAGATGCAATATTGCGTAGAACACCCCCAGTGGTTTCACCAGGCCATTCCTCCAATATTTTGTCCAATTGAACAGTTTGGGCAATCGTGCATGCCTGTTCAATCCCTTGAAGAAAATACTGAATAATCTGTTGCCACTCTTCTTCACTGGCAGGACATTCTTCTTCAGGCCAGCTCTCTTTTACATGGGCGGGCAATGCAGGCTTCTTCCCCTGGGCGGATAATAAGAGAAAATCTTGCCAGTAGGTCATGTGTTTTACTAATTGATAAATAGAATAAGGTAGTTCCTCTCTGCGTTTTCCCGCAAGCACCATGTCTATATCCGACAAAGCATTTTTGATGGGAAGATGTCCTCGTTCTCCTCTTAACGATTTTACTAATGCTAGGCTAAATGCCTTATTTGATTGATCCATAATAATTGACTCCCATCCTGTTTTATTTTCTAATTTGCTGATTTTAAGGTTTCGTCTCTTTTATATGTACTAAATAAATTATAGAAGATTTACGACTATTAAGAGAAAGTAAAATAAGGAAAAAATAACAAGAATCACTTACTTCTTAACGCACAGGAAATCGTTGTTTTTTATTTGAATAGTACCTTAATATACAATTGTAGTAACAGATAAATCAAAGGTTCGAATAACAATATCCAGGTCTGCGATAATGTCAGCCACTTTTGATTTTAGCTATTCCAATCCCTACTGAATTTTGTCCAATTGATTTTATTTTGAATGAACTATGAGTTGATTATAATGGTTAGAGTGAACTCTAAGTCAAGAAAAAATTATAAAAGGATAGTTATTCTATTATGAGGGAGTTCGTAAAGCAAAAATAGTGTTTCTATACTAAGGTCATTTACGTGTTATAATACATAAATTAAATGTGTATATATACATAGTTTCTCAGAGTGCTGCAATGTTAGGTATGAACTGTGTAACAACTAGAGGTGAATAAAGGATGTTAACGTTTTTATTTGAGTTAGACAAGAATCTCCCGCAGAAGGATGAGCCACGGTATGTTGCTTATACAAATGGTTTTATCGAAGGGGATTTAACAATTTGTATGGGTGACAGAGTATTTTTTCAAAAATCATGTATGAAGGTTGCAGAGCTGGGCATTTATTTAGGTCAGTGGATGGAACAAGTTCAACACGGGCAAAACGTGCCTATGAAATATGAAACGGCTGACCGTGAAGAGGTCATTCTTGGTTTCTTCTATGAAGAGGATCATAACCAATGGAATATTTCTTCCAGCTGGCAAGAATTTGAACTTCAAGAGCGTATCTCTACTGAAACATTAGTAGAGAGCGTTCAATGCTATTTATATGAGCTAAATAAGGAACTGCGTGCGATAGAATATCCTGTGACGTTTGATCAGTACTTAAGAGGAGAGCGAATGATGCAGCTTTCTTACAAACGACCGTGTGATAGCAAAGCAGATACGACGCCGATAGAGGTTTATAATGGAAGCGAGCAAGTAGGCGTAGTAAGGGGCTATTATAAAAATACGCTGATGAGAGTGCTGGATTTTATTCCGAAAATTGGTAGTAATATCATTTATGAAATAAAGGATATTAAGAACAATATTCGCGTCATTGCAAAGGATGTAAGTAGGCAGCGCCAAAGAAGGATTTTAGTAATGTACAAAGATAATCATGATGCAGAGCATGAAATACTTGTATGTGACGGAAAGTTATTGGATGCAAATTTCTTATTTACCTTTACATATAAGGCAGAAGAATATGTTGTTCATAAAACTTCATTTGGAATGGGAAAATTATTACGAAAAGGCTATTTAATCGCAGATTGGAATATTCGTCTTGAGGAAGATATGTATTACATCGAGATGAATGCATATGATGGAGATTACATGGAGGATCAATACTTACTATTAGGCGTATTTCATGCGGTTTTATATGGATAATCGATGAGAAATACCGTCATTCTTCTTGGAAAGAATGACGGTATTTTTTATTTATCCTCAAAAATAAAAATCTCATCAATCGTACTATGAAGTGCCTTCGCTATATCGTGAGCGAGTTGCAATGAAGGATTATACTTACCTTTTTCAAGGTGGCTAATTGTTTCACGGCGTACACCAACTTGCTTCGCTAAATCTTCTTGTGTCATGTTCAATTTGGCGCGGTATTCTTTTATCCTCGTTACGAACGCCATGGTGCATCTTCCATTTCATCAACAGGTTTATCATAAAAGAACATAGAAAAACCGAACGTAAGAATGAGTGTGCCGAAAATAAGAGCGATATCAATTTCTTGTAAGATCGGGTTTGGAAATAACATTTCAATAAACATAATGATAGCGGTAGTTAGTAATGTAATGATAAATGCATTGCGACACGATTTATTTACAATTTGTTCAAACAGTTCATCGTGTTGAACTGTTCTATACGATGTGAAAAAGGAGAAGAAACAGAACATAGTAAACAATCCTTTTTCATAAAAAAACCGAGGAAACCGAAGAAACCGAGAAATCCTAAATATTTTATCCAAGTTGTTTTCATGATAGGTCCTCCTTGCGGTGTTAGAAATAAGTCACGTTATGTTATAAATATATCACGTATGGATAGGAATGGTAATAATAGTTTTCCAGTTTGCTTCATAATAATAGTAAAAAGAGGAAATATGCTGCGAAATAAAGAGGATAATATTGTAAAATGATTGTAAGGAGGGGGAGGAAGAAATGCTAACTTGGATCATGATCGTTGTATTACTTGTAGTGATTACTGTCATTGCGACGGTGTTAATTGGGCGGAATGGTGATGCAAATTATAGCAAAGCGACAAAGGGGAATATTAAACGATTAACAATGATTTATATTATACTAGCTGTCGTTTTAGTTGTTGGATTAGGGGTGTATATTTATTTTAAAGGTTAAATAAACTGAAAAATGTAAAAATCTTAAAATAGAAGTATGCTATAATATCAATATAGTTATTTGGTAATTAAGGAAAGGATTGGATGGAATGATTGAAATTACGAATGTGTCAAAAAGTTATAATGGGTCTACCTATGCAGTAAAAGATTTAAGTTTATCTGTACCTAGCGGCGAAATCTTTGGATTTTTAGGACCGAATGGTGCGGGTAAATCCACGACAATTAAGATGATTACTGGCATTCACGGGGTGGACAAAGGGACTATTACGATTAACGGAAAAAATATTATGGAAGAGCCGATGGAAGCGAAGAAGACGTTTGGTTATGTGCCGGATAGTCCAGATATGTTTTTACGTTTAAAAGGAATTGAATATTTAAACTTTATGGCTGATATGTATGAAGTGCCGAAAGAAGTAAGACAAGAACGAATAGAGTCTTTAGCGAAGAAGTTTGATCTTTATAATGCATTATCTGATCAAATTCAAAGTTATTCGCACGGTATGAGACAAAAAATCGTTATTATTGGTGTGCTCGTGCATGAGCCAGATGTATGGATTTTAGATGAACCGTTAACAGGGCTTGATCCGAAATCTGCATATATTTTAAAAGAAATGATGAGAGAGCATGCGGATAAAGGAAAGATTGTATTTTTCTCTACACACGTATTAGAAGTAGCAGAAAAAATATGTGACCGCGTTGCGATTATTAATAAGGGGAATTTGCAGTTTAAAGGAAATTTAAATGAAATGAGAGATCATTTTAAATCCAATAAATCACTTGAAAAAATGTTCTTGGAGATGACGGGAAATGAGTAAAATTTGGACGTTAACGAAAGTATTATTGAAATTAAATTATGCAGATTTCATAACAGATAAGAAGAAGCGATGGGCGTATGTATTTTCATTTGCAGCTATTTTATTTGTTGGCTTTTTAATGTTTGGTTCTATAACGCACGCAATGTATGAGGGAACGAAACAATTAGGGCAAGACCCAGGAATGATTATCGCAATGGGACTTGCGATTGCGAGTATATGGGTATTTTTAATGAGTATTACGAACATTTTAACTGTATTTTATTACAGTAATGACATTGAAATGTTACTACCATTACCATTAAAACCAGCGCAAATTATTTCGGCAAAATTTTTAACAGTATTAATTACACAATACGTAATGAGTTCATTCATTTTATTACCAATCTTTATTACGTACGGGTTAAAAAGTGGCGCATTTATTACATATTACATATACATGATTTTGATTTACTTACTCTTCCCGATTGTGCCGTTAGTATTAGCTTCGTTACTTATGACAGTAATCATGAGATATACAAATATAGCGAAAAATAAAGATCGAGGCAATATATTTATCGGAATCGTAAGTATACTATTTATTGTAGGAATTAACGTATTTATGCAGTGGAAAAATAAAAGTGCGTTTTCTGAAGATGCAATTGCGAGTTATCTTGCGAATAATCAATCCTCTCTTTTAGTACAAATGACAAATTATTTTCCAACTACATATTTTGGAGCAGTGGCATTAGTAGAAAATGCAAATTGGAAGGGACCTTTATATGTAATAATCTTTGCAGTTATTTCATTTGTCTTCTTTGTGTTGTTTTATTACATAGCAGAGCGTACATATTTAAAAGGGGTTATTGGACTTTCAACGAGTACAGCAAAGAAACAAGTTATTTCGGCGGAAGGTTTACAGAAATCAACAGTACAAAGTTCGCATTTAAAAGCGTATGTGAAAAAAGAATTTAAAACGTTATTCCGTACACCACAATTTTTCTTAAATTGCATTGTACAAACTTTCGTTATGCCAATTATGTTGTTCTTTATTTTATTTGTGCAAGATGGAAATTTAAAGTTTATTACAGAGTATATTAACAATCCAAAGACAACGGGATTTGCAATTGGTGTTGGCCTTTGTGCATCGTTATTTTTAATGGGTAGTAATGTCATTGCAACAACGTCATTTTCGCGAGATGGAAGCTCTTGGTTTGTGAATCGTTATTTACCAGTAAAGGCTTCGGATATCTTTTTTGCGAAAGCAATCACTGCTTGGTTAATTAATGTGATCATTTTAGCAGTATTCGGTATTACGATGGCAGTTGTAGCTGGGATTTCTCCAGTCTTTATGATACTGTGGTTTTTACTAAGTGCGAACGGGTTACTATTAATTAATTTAATCGGAACACGCTGGGACGCACAAACTGCAGATATTCATTGGGATACAGAACAGAAATTATTTAAAAGTCGATATACAACTTTATGGAATTTTTTAGCTAATATTTTAATAGCTTTAATTATTGTGGGTGGAGTAAGTGTATTATACTTCTTCCTTCAAGTAGGACTTTGGGTTATGTTTATCGTTTTATTTGTAATGTTTACGATTGTAAACTATATCTTTATTAAAATGTTAAAATTAGGTGCTGAACGTATACTGTCAAATATTCAATAAGAAGATAGATCCTCTGTATTCATGCAGGGGATCTACGTATAGATGGAGGAGAAAAAGGTGAAGAAAATAGCAATTGTAACAGGGGCAACTCGTCTGAATGGAATTGGTGCAGCTGTATGCAAGGTGCTTGCTCAAAAGGGGATAGACATTTTTTTCACGTACTGGCCAAAGTATGATAAAGCGATGCCATGGGGAATGAGTGATCAAGAACCCTTTTTGCTGAAAAAGGAAATTGAAAGTTACGATGTTCGATGTGAAATGGCAGAAATCAATTTATCGCAGTCTTATTCGCCAAATCGTTTATTTTATATGGTATCAGAACGGTTAGGTGATCCATCTATTCTAGTTAATAATGCAGTATATTCTACTCATACGAGAATTGAGGAATTAGATGTAGAGCAGTTGGATAAACATTATACAGTTAATGTTCGGGCTACTATGCTATTAAGTTCATTGTTTATAAAACATTATTCACTTAAAACGGGCGGGAGTATTATTAATCTTACTTCAGGACAGTCAGTAGGTCCAATGCCAGATGAACTAGCATATGCAGCAACGAAAGGGGCAATTGAAGCATTTACAAAGTCAGTAGCACCAGTTGCGATGGAGAAGGGGATTACAGTGAATGCTGTAGATCCAGGACCGACGAATACAGGATGGATTACAGAGGAGCTGAAGCATCATTTAGTATGGAAGTTCCCGCAAGGTAAAGTAGGAGAACCGGTGGATGCTGCGCGCTTAATTTCTTTTTTAGTAAGTGAAGAAGCGAAATGGGTTACTGGGCAAGTCATTCACTCGAATGGTGGTTATTCATACAAATATTATGTTAACAAATGTTGAGAAACAAAAAACGAAAGAAAATTTTATTTTTTTTATAAATAAAATGTCAAGAAAGATAAAAATTTGATAGAAGAGTATATCGTCATATGAAGATAGTAATTCTTAATGTGACAATATACTCTTTTTCTTTTACTTGCGAGTAGAAAAATGAAGTAGAAGAAACTCGAATATTAAAATGAGTTTATCAGTTTTTGTACGTATTATTATGAAGATTACTGTCGGAAAGATGATAATTCGTATGAAAAGGGATTTTTTAAGGGGGAATCGAATCGTAAAGGGGAGGATAAATTATGTAAAACATAGGGGGATTTATATGAAAATGAAAAAGGTCGCTATCGCATCGATAACAATTGGTACAATGCTTACTATGGCAGCTTGTAGTCCTTCAGCAGATAAAGAAACGGAAAAGAAAGAGCAAGTAACTGCGCAAAATGATGGAGAAGCAAAAACGACAAGTGCAGATGAAGCGTCAAAAACAACGAAAGATACTGAAAAAGAAACAAATACTTCTTCAAATGAAAAAACAGATAAGGATGCAAAAAATACGAAAGAATCATCAGGAACAGAAAGTAATGGCAAAACGTCAACTCAAAACGAGAATGTAAAAACAAAAGAAAAAGAGACGACAGGAAAAACGAATGATCAAACGACTAGCGGGAAAACAACAGATCAAAGCACAAGTACAAACAATAACGGAAAGACAACGAAAGATCCGAAGAAAAGTGTTGCTGTGAAAACGAATGTTAAAGAAGTTGTAGCATTAATTGATAGCTTGGACAAGCAGTTAGCTGCTAATCCAAAATTGGAAACAGTGAATAAGCTTGGCAAACAAATTAATGAAAAGTGGGATGTGATTGAAAAAGAGCTAGAAGCATCACATCCGACGGATTCTAAAACAATCGGTCAAAGTATGTATCCGTTAATTGTAGGAGCGGAGAAAGAAAAAATCGATATTAATAAAATGAAATCATTAACGACGAAAACGAAAAAAGATTTAAATCAGTTATTGACGAAACTTTCATAGTTTCAAAAGCCTACTCGTGTGAGTAGGCTTTTTTTAGGTTGTTGTAATGTGCACAGTATAACTTATTTATTTTCATTTTCAATTACGATGCGAAAGGAACTGAATGCTTGTTGACTGATATAATCTTCTTCGCTAACTTTATAAGGAAATGGAAAAGCGACGAGTTGCAAATTACTTTCCTGATCCACTGAAGGCAATGTGAAATTAAAGATTTGTCTTGTTTCAGGTGCAACCTTAGTATAAACGACTTTTCTATTGTTAAATATTTCAACTTGTTTCCAATCTTTAAAAGCTACGATTGCGTAAGTCATTTCATCATTTGTTTCATTACCGTTTGATAAAATTAATTGCTTGCCTTCCTTTTCAAAGAAGACAGTTTGTAAGTTCTCTTCACGGTTCGTAACAAATAATGGTTCGTAAAGACCATCTTTTAAAATAGCATCTGGATCTATAAGGGAGAGTTTTATTTTTTCGTTTTCTTTCTGAGGAAGACGCATTGAGTATCGCATACTTAGAATATCTTCTAAAATGGCTGCTTTATTTAAGTTATTATCTTTTAATTTGTATTCAGGTTTTTTAATTATTAAAAAGGTTAATTCACTTGCATTAGGAGAAGTGTGTAAAGAGATTTTCGTAGTCATTGAACTGTTTGGCTTCATATCAAAAAAATAGTGTGATATTTCATTAGTAGTATCTTCTATTTTAAAAGGTTTTTGTTCGTAATCTTCTAGAACAATTAATCCATATTTTCGGTTTTCGTTAATAGTATGTACGAATGATAATGATACATTAATTTTATTATCCTCACTAGTAATTGTACTACCGTTGTTAATATGTTGGCCTTGATTATCCTTCAATCCGTAAGAAATAGTATTGGTTTGTTGCCCTCTCTTATTTTCTTTAGAAGGTGGATGAGGTTGTATGATTGAGGTATTGAACAAAATATAAATTGTAAGTAATGAAATGAGTAAAACACCGATAATAATATATATTTGTTTCATAAATAGCACCTCAATATATGTAAAGTATTAGAGAAAAAAGATATGCAAGATGCATATCTTTTTTCTCTTTCTTACCAGAAGGCTTTTGTTTCGTGATTCACATCATTATAACCACTTAATTTATAGGTATGATTACCGATAGCGTAATCATCTCCATAATAAACGCTTGTGTTGGTCGCTGTAGCACTGACAAAGGATGATTTTTTTGCACTATTACTTTTCGTATTTACTAATGAGCCATCGCCATTGAAAGTTCTTGCTTTTGCATAAACATAGTCTTCGGTCGTAGTTGATTTCGATTTAGCAACTGCATAGGGGTTACCAAAAAAGGGAGTATATACGCTAATGTTAGAGTCATTCTTAGGTGCAGCTGCAATAGTCAAACTAGGAACACTAGATGTTTTTGTTGATTGAATTGTATCAAAGTCAACTAAAACGGGCTGCTTGTCTACAGTATCGACCTCTGAAGCACTTGCGTTATTAGTAAAACCAAAACCTAAAACCGCTAACCCTAAAGTTGTCACCGATAAAGATTTTTTCATATTCACTAATTTTCCCACCTTTTTAAATTTTTGAGTTCGAACTCAATTCATACAATATATGAAAATTTCGAAACTCTCAATGGTTTATTCCATACTTAACTTTTCTTTTACTTTCGATTCAACATGTCTTCATTTGCAAAAAAGCGAATATATCTTCTAATGCTTAGCCAGCAAGGGATACAGGTTTAACTTTATGAAATTCGTGTAAATTTAAATCTATTCATTTCAGAATCTCTGTTATTTTTAAGTTCATATGGGAAACTTATTAAAAAAAGGATGGTGACAAAAATGACAATCGATCGAATTTGTACAATTGGACCCGCAAGTAATAATAAAGAAACGTTAGCACAGTTAATAAAGAATGGTATGAAAATTGTTCGACTGAATTTATCGCATGGCACGCATGAAAGTCATAAAGACATCATTCGTTTAGTGAAATCATTAGATGACTCTATTAAATTTTTGGGTGATGTACAAGGTCCTAAAATAAGATTAGGTGAAGTGAAGGGAGAGCAAATTACACTTCAGGCAGGAGATTCTTTTATTTTACATACACAATCAGTTACAGGGAGTAATACAGAAGCGAGTGTTGATTATGAAGGAATTGCGAATGATGTGAAAGTAGGCAGTAGAATTTTAATTAATGATGGAGAAGTTGAATTAATTGTTGAAAAGATAAGTACGGACAAAATAGAAACGAAGGTAAAAACAGGTGGCAATATCTCATCTCATAAAGGAGTTAATTTACCAGATGCGGCTGTTCGTTTACCAGCTATTACAGAGAAAGATAAAAAAGATATTCAGTTTCTTTTAGAAGAGAATGTTGATTTTATCGCGTGTTCTTTCGTAAGAAAACCTAGTCATATAAAAGAAATACGAGATTTTATACAACAGTATAAAGAAACGTCACCTAATGTAATTGCAAAAATAGAAACGATGGAAGCAATCGAGAATTTTCAAGATATATGTAAAGAAGCAGATGGAATTATGATTGCAAGGGGCGATTTAGGAGTAGAGTTACCGTATCAATGCATTCCGCTTTTACAGAAAATGATGATTCAGGAATGTAATCGAACGAATACATATGTCATTACAGCAACACAAATGCTTCAATCTATGGTAGATCATTCTATTCCAACAAGAGCAGAGGTGACTGATGTGTTTCAAGCTGTACTGGACGGGACGAATGCAGTTATGCTTTCAGCTGAAAGTGCATCAGGAGAACATCCAATCGAAAGTGTGAGAACATTACGTCTCGTTTCAGAATTTGCGGAGCATGTTAAAAAAGATGGACCTTTTGCGATGAAAGATGTACTGGAGTTACTGCATAAATCACTGAATGAGTGATGAATAAAAAAAGAGGGTGGATATGCATCCCCCCTCGTGTTTACTCTTGTTCTTGTTCATCTAAAATCTTATCAAAAGCAGCAGATACTTTATCAAACTCTTCATCATTTTCAATGTATGAAAACTCATTATCTTCTTCTACTTTTAAAAAGAAAATATCAATGTCTTCCTCAGTTTCTGTTTGGATATCTTCAACAAAGGCAACTGCAATATATTCTGCACCTTCGACATCCATTGCTCCAAGTACTTCTACTTCCTGATCCTCATTATTCTCATCGCTAAGTGTAAACACTTCGCCAACTTCAATATCAGACATATTCATTCTCCTCCTGTTCGACTCTAAAAATAGAGCACTCAAACTGTATACATACTAACATATCTTTCCATGAAAAACCAAATTCATACGTAAGAAAACAATTGATTCTTCTTTAGTATGAGTATACAGCTATTAGGAGCATTATTTGTCTGTGCTATATTACTTAATCCATTCAACAATTGTATCCATAGTCTGTCTTGTTTTATCACGCTTTGGCTCTTCTTTACGGTAACCAAAGGCAACCATAACTGATACTTCAAGATTATCGCCTTGTATAATGCCTTCTTGACGAAGTAAAGAATCTACTTCCTCTTTATCAAATCCTTCTATTGGACAAGAATCAATACCGATTTGAGCTGCACTCGTCATCATATTACCTAAAGCAATATAAGTTTGTTTAGATGCCCAATCAAATACAGCACGATCGGATTGTAATAAGTTAAAATCTGTTTCCTGGAACTTTTTGAAGAATTCATATCTAATTTTTTGAGTGTCTTCAGGCAATCCAATAATATCGTTCATCATATATTTAATATACTCTGCATCATAATGCATATCTTTAATGTTTCTTGAAAGAACAATAACAAAATGACTAGCTGTTGCAAGTTGCCCACCAGCGCCCCATGAATACGGTTGTAGTTTTTCTCTTAATTCTTTATTTTGTACGACAATAAATTTCCAAGGTTCATATCCAAAAGAAGAAGGAGATAATCTGCCTGTTTCTAAAATGAATTTAAAATCCTCTTCTGAAATTTTGTGCATAGGATCGAACTCTTTACATGCATGTCTGAAATGAAAAGCCTCCATAATTTTTTCTTTTGTAATTTCTTTTGTATTTGTCATAAAAGTTCCTCTTTTCATGAATTTATTTTTGTAAGTAAAGTATATTTTTAAAGTAACATAGATACAAGTACGCACATTTATGTGGTATAGTATCAAAAAAGATACTAATGTTAAGGGAAGGGATTTATTATGGATTGTCCAAACGAAAATAATATAAATTACCCATTTTTAAATAAATATTCTTGTCCAGTTGAAGCTATGGTTGAGGTGATTGGAGGGAAATGGAAAGGGGTAATTTTGTATCATTTATTAGATGGTACAAAGCGGTTTAATGAATTAAAAAGATTAAAACCAAATATCACACAAAGAATGTTAACACTGCAGCTGAGAGAACTTGAAGCAGATGGCATCATACATCGCGAAGTATACCGTGAAGTGCCGCCAAAAGTAGAATATTCATTAACTGAGCTTGGTGAATCACTACGTCCAGTGATTCTATTAATGATGGAATGGGCAACTCATAATATGGAGAAGGTTTTGGAGAGTAGGAATACGAAAAATAATAATTAAGAGTTGAAATTGGTATAGATGAGATATGTGAAATAGTTGTAGAAATAAAAGGTGTTTCCATACGTGAAAACACCTTTTATTTCTATATTTTTACTTTTTAACTTCAACTGCTGAAGTTGGAAAGTTATTTAAGTTTGCAATTTGACCATACCAATCAGCATGTTTAAAAACAACACCTTTTCCATATCCTTCAGTTGAAGTACGTTCCCATAGTGTTGTTGAATAGCTAGCGGTAGGGGATGCTGTACGTACAGAAACAATTTGATTTTGCCAACTAGCAGACAAGTTTTTATAACCGCTACTTACAGAAAAATACTCGCTACCTTGATTTGTGCGTTTATAGAAGTCTGTACTACCAGGTCCGCTTCCTCCAACACCAAGGGGAGTGATTGAATTATTCAACCTTTGTTTATCTTTTTCAATAAAAGCCTCTAAACTTTCTTTGCTCGAAAATCCATAAGATAACCAGTCACCATTTTGATTTTGTTTCGGTAGAACTAACGTTATTTTTACGTCTTCCTTTAATGGAGCACTCAATTTGTTAAATGAATCAACAGTCTTTTCATCTACAGTTACATATTCGAAAGAGGAAATCGTATAATCTTTTTCGGTACTAGCTGATACTAATCCCATTCCTCCAGTTAACGACGAAACAGTTAATAATGCACCTGCTACCAACTTTTTAAGCATGGATTCATCTCCTTAAAACTTAGATTTTTTACATAACTAAAATGTATGTTAATTCGAATGTATTATAAATATTTAGAAATTTATAAAAATTAAACAGAATATTCTTTTATTAGTCTTGAGTAAGGAAAGTAATTAAAAATGAAAAAAAGGTTTACTTAAAAAGTAAATCCTTTTTGCCGACCTATCTCAAAACTCTATGGATTAAAGTTTCATTTTATCCATCTATGAATCATACACTTCTTTTGCATTCATAGAAACAGCATCTAATAAAAGAAAAATGGCTGCTATAATATGTAGAAGGATTTCTATATAAGGAAAGAAGGCAACTAGAGTAACGATAATACCTATATAATGAGCGTACGTATTCATCCCTGCTTTTTTAGCTAATAAAATAGTAGTGATATGTAAAGCAATCAATAGTAGTAAAGGTAATCCATCTAGGTTAACAAGACTTGGAAATAAATAATAACAAGGAATTAATAAAAGATGATAGATTCCTGTGATCCACTTTAGTGCTTGTATGTAAGTTTTCAAAGTAAATCCTCCTAAAATAATATATCTATATATTACTAAAAATAACAGGTAATTGGATATTATATATTTTTAGTTTTAGGTAGCTTGTAATTATTTTATGTAAACTAATTATTGATTATCTATAAAATAGAAAAACCACCCAAACGAGGGTGGTTCGTATTAAAAATAACTACTTAAAGAAGAAAGGGAGACCTTCACCTCACTACCTTCCTTCATATTTCGCAGCATAACGGTTTCTGTACTAAGTTCGTCTTCACCAATGATAAGCACATAAGGGATATTCTCTTTATTGGCATAATTAAGGGCACGTTTTAATTTGCGTCCTGCTAGTTCAAGTTCAACTTTTAAGGAAGTGGTAGAACGTAATTGCTGGGCAATTTGTAAGCATTGTAATTCTGTTCCGAGTGGGATGATAAATAGATCCGCTGTAGATGATAATGTTTCTTTCTGCGAAAGTGCTGTATAAATAACGTCTAAACCGAATGAAATGCCGACTGTTGGATAGTTCATATTATCACCACGGAATGCTCCGATAATGTTATCGTAACGGCCGCCACTACCTATGCTAGATGTAATTGAGCCATCTTTTAGGAAGATTTCATATACAGTCCCTGTATACATTGTGAGTCCTCTTGCTAAAAACGGATTGAATATCGTATTTTCATTTATTCCGAGAGCGATTAAATATTGCTGTAATTGTTGCAATTCGTTTACTCCATCGGCAACGAGTTGGTTATTGAAAGCTTCTTTAAAGTCAACAATTGTAAGCTTTAGACAAGATAATACAGTATTACATATTGTATCAGCCATTTCTTCAGAAATGCCGCGCTCTAATACATCTTTTCGTACACCATCAATCCCAATCTTTTCGATTTTGTCTAATGATAAAATGACGTCACTTGTTAATTCAGTAGGGATGTTAATGGCCTGAAGAATACCATTTAACAATTTTCGGTTATTATATTGGATCGTTATCTCTAAGTTTAATGTTTGGAACAGCTCAAACGCCATGCTCATGAGTTCCGCTTCTGCCATGACTGATTCTACACCGACTATATCAACGTCGCATTGTATAAATTCACGAAATCTTCCTTGTTTAATTGGCCCATCTCGAAATACTTTCCCAATTTCATAACGTTTAAAAGGGAGGCGAATATTCGGATTCATTGCCACAACTTTTGCGAATGGAATAGTTAAATCGTATCGTAAGGCAAGCTCACGTTTTCCCTGATCCTCAAGTGTATATAATTCTTTTAAAATTTCATCGCCACCGCCGTACTTGTAAGACATAAGCTCATACATATTTAACGTCGGTGTCTCTAACGGTTTGCATCCGTATCGTTCAAACGTATCTTCACAAGCCCTTTTAATTTTATTTCGCAGCACTTGCTCCTCTGGTAAATAGTCTTTTGTGCCTTTTACATTTTTCATTTCCATTGTAATCACTCCTATTTTAAAATTAAAAAAAGCTATGCGGGTATAAAAATACCCACATAGCTTTATGAACGCTTCGTGGGTCAACAGGAAAAGCCCTGTACCCACGAAGAAAAATTTTTCTTCGGATACACGGCGTTACGTATGATGATGAAGTTGGAAAGAAGTATTAAAATTTCGCATTACAAATCTCTCCTTAACATAAGTTTTTCCAAATTATATCAGATGATTTTTGAATTATCAATATTTTTAGTTTTGAAATATACGTGAAGTTATGTAGGAGAAATGGAAAAGGGTGTATAATAAAACTTAATAATATGAAATAACCTTTTAAGGAGAACGTTATGAAAAAAGATAAAACAAATGCGATGCGAATATTAGACAAAGAGAAAATTGAATATTCGATGATGTCATATAATCCAGACGATGGAAAAATTGATGGTGTATCAGTAGCTGAGAAAATTGGACGAGAAGTGAGAGAAGTATATAAAACGTTAATCGCTCAAGGAAATAGTAAAAATTATCATGTGTTTATTATTCCGGTAGATGAGGAACTAGATTTAAAAGCTGCCGCAAAAGCAGTAAGTGAAAAGAAAATTGAAATGATTGCTGTGAAAGATATTACGAAAGTGTCAGGATATATTCGTGGTGGTTGTTCACCAGTCGGAATGAAGAAGTTATTTTCTACATGTATCGATGAAAGCGCCCAATTACTTGATAAGATGATAGTGAGCGGCGGGAAAATTGGTATACAAATTGAGCTGAAAGTTGATGACTTGGCGAAAGTGACGAGAGCGCAGTTTGGAGAGGTAACGAAGTAAATATACATAGGAAAAGAAGTTCTTGTTTTATTAAATTTAGATAAAGATTTATAGGATAATTAGTCCATTATGAGGACGGATTATCCTTTTTTCTTGCTACTGATCATGAGACGTTATGTTAACCGAGTGTGTATACAATATTCAACCGAAAACAAACAACATATCAACTCTATAAAATGGTAAAATAGGGAAAAGGGCATTCTGAATAATACCTTTAGAAACCACTATTTATCACATAGGGGTTTTCAAAAAAGTAAAGGGGGGGGATAAATGAAATATATTAATGGATTGTACATAGCACTTATATTAATGATGTTCATTAATTTACTTAATTTCACAATTTTTGATAATAAATACTCAGGGATAACAATGTATCTTTCTTCCGTTATATTCATAATTGGGAGCGCATTTTTTGGAAGTGCAAAACGGCTTAAAATGAGTGAGAAAAAATAAACCTTTTAGGAGGTTATAATCATTAATGAAACAACAAGAACAAGTTATCTTTCGTGAGGTTCAGCGATCCCCAATTTGGGTATGGATACTCATATTAGGGATCTCCATGCTGATGTGGTATGGATTTATTCAACAAATTATTCTTGATATCCCGTTTGGAGATAAACCAGCTCCTAATGGTGTCTTAATTGTTATGTGGTTGTTGTTCGGGATTGCCTTTCCTGTATTAATGCTTGGAGTATTGAAACTGATCATTGAGGTCCGTGAAAAAGGTCTTTATGTCCGCTTTGTTCCTTTTCATTTTCAATATAAGCAGTACCTTTTCAAAGATATACATCATTATGAATGCATTACTTACAGTCCAATAAAACGATTTGGAGGATGGGGAATTCGTTTTAACCTTAAGAATGAAAAAGCCTATAACATGAATGGAAATAAAGGTATAGAGTTAAAGTTGCAATATAACACAGTAGTAATCGGCACTCAAAAATCAGATGAATTAAAAAAAGCACTGGACTCAGTACAAAAAGCATAATGAAAATTAAACTTTAATAAACGGGCACAATTCAACAATTTCTACTAGGTATACCTACTTTAAAAACAACTTAAATTTACTTCCAATAACGAAAATTATGTAAATAAGCTGTTCACTGGATTCCCATAGAAAACTGTGGTGAGATGAGATTTTTGATTTTGAAGTACTTCAAAATCTTAGCTAGATGGCTATGTAGCGGTACCCACATTAAAAAGGCAGGAACATATCAAATATGTTCCTGCTTTTGATTTTATTTTAGATAGATGTTTCCTAACAGTTGATTTTGTTAACGAAAGTCGACTTTAAATCCATATTTTGTGTGAAAAAAGAACATATAATAAAAGTATGAGGTGATGATGTGAAAGAGATAAACATTCATAAAAAAATTGCGGATAAGAGAAAAGAAAAGGGAATTACGCAGGAAGAGTTAGCGGCGTATATCGGTATTACGAAGGCATCTGTTTCCAAATGGGAGACGGGACAGAGTTATCCAGATATAACATTTTTACCACTGTTAGCATCATACTTTAACATTAGTATAGATGAACTAATTAGTTATACACCGCAAATGAAACAGGAAGATATTAAAAATTTATATCATAGACTCGCAGAAGCTTTTAGTGAAAAACCGTTTGATGAAGTGATGATAGAGTGCAGAGGAATAATCAAAAAATATTATTCTTGTTTTCCGTTATTACTTCAAATGGGACTACTTTTTATTAATCACCATATGTTAACGGAGGATACGGATAAAAGAATTGAAATGTTAGAAGAGGCAATGCATCTCTTTAGCAGGGTACAGGAAGAAAGTGACGATGTTTCTCTTGTGAAAGAGGCGGTATCGTTTCAAGCAACTTGCTATCTTATACTCAATAGACCGAATGAGGTGCTTCAATTACTTGGCGAAACGATACGTCCTAACGTCCCAGCGGAAGATTTAATCGCACAGGCGTATCAAATGCTTGGAAATACTGAAAAAGCGAATGAAATAATGCAAATTAGTATGTACCAACATTTAATACAACTTGTTGCGACAATACCGAATTATGTAGTAGTAAATGCTTCAAGCGCTGAAAAAGTAGAGGTAATTTTAAATAGAGCTTTTATGTTAATAGATATATATGAATTAGAAACGTTACATCCCAATATGACTTTAAAAGTATACTATGCTGCTGCACAAGTATATTGCATGCAAGGGAATTTTGAAGGTTCATTAGAAATGTTACGGAAATATGCAGCGGTTTGTGCGGCGAGCTTTACAGTAAATAGTCTACATTTACATGGAGATTCCTATTTTGATGCGATTGATGGATGGTTTGCAGAGTTTCCACTTGGTCCTAAAACAGTTAGAAATGAAGAGATTATAAAGCG
Organism: Bacillus sp. AF62; assembly: GCF_050312695.1. Taxonomy (NCBI): domain Bacteria; kingdom Bacillati; phylum Bacillota; class Bacilli; order Caryophanales; family Bacillaceae; genus Bacillus; species Bacillus sp. AF62. The sequence continues at coordinate 78,577 of NZ_JBNPJZ010000066.1, forward strand.
AAGTATGTTACAAAGTATTGCAGAGAATCCAGTTTTCGCTCCGATGAAAGATGTAAGAGAGTACAAAAATATAATAGCGAGTTTGAAATTCAAATTAGATATAACTGAATAAAAGGAGGGTTCATATAATGACCTTTGACGAATATGAAGTAGCGATAAAGAGGGAATTAACTTTGCTAGGTACGATTACTAAACCGAAAGCCGACGGGAAGTATGCAGCGGTTGTCATTATCGCTGGATCTGGAGAGATTGATCGTGATGGAACGATAGTACCGCTAAAGCTTGAGTCGAACATATATAAAGATTTAGCACATGTATTGGCGAGGCTTGGGGTAGTGACGCTCCGCTTTGATAAGCGCGGAGTAGGAAAGAGTGACGGAGATATCATGAAGACTGGAATGTGGGATTTAGTTAGTGATATAGAGTCTACGATTACGTATTTAAAAGAACAGCCATTTGTTGATCCAGAAAATATCATTTTAGCTGGTCATAGTGAAGGATGTATGTTGGCAACAGTAGTAAATGCAAGAACACCAGTTAATGGGCTTATCCTTCTTACAGGGGCTGCGGAATCATTAGAAGAGGCTACGAAAAGACAAAGAGAAATTGCATATAAAGAACTAAAAGAGCAGAAAGGAATAAAAGGAAAACTAATGCGTCTTCTCAATGTGGAGAAACGTGGAGAAAAGCAGATGGAAAAAATAAAAGAGAAAATGATGAACACAGAAAAAGATACGATTAAAGTTGGTTTTAAACCGATGAATGCAAAGTGGTTTAGAGAGCATTTTCAGCATGACATCTATAAAGACTTACAACAAGTAACATGTCCAGTACTAGCTATTGCTGGTGATAAAGATATTCAGGCTGACCCTGAAAGAGCGAAGCGGATCGGTGATTATGTGAAGGGTGATTCTGCAGTACATGTAATCAAAGATATGGATCATAGTTTAAAAAGTTTTGAGGGGGAGTTCAAAGCTTTAGATTTTAAAAAGAATTATGAAAAAGGAGCGGGAAAGTCCCTTCATCCAGAGCTGGAAGAAATAATTGTGAATTGGATGGATACGCATTTTATCTCGCAACATGCGGGTAGAAAGATTTCCGGCTCAATATTAGGCGAAAGTGAGGGAGTTGGAAGGAAGAGTAATTGTCTGTAAAAAAACGGTTGTTGTAGATTGATTTAGTTTAGTATATGAATTTATTTTTTACGAATTCATTCATTATAAAATGTTCGTTTTTATTAATTATCGCAATAAAAACGAACATTTTTTTATTTTAAATAAATTGGGTAATTAGATTATAACATTAATGCGTATGATTGAATATCATAATAATATAATGGAGGTGATGTTATATGGCTCTTACTACAGGCCCAATTGAAAACGTAGGCAATCAACCTGCTAATGCAAATAGAGTTAGGGTGAAGATCCTTAACCGTACTGCTGGCCCACTTACTGGAGTAGCTAGAGTTTTTAGACTTGACGGTTCATTAGTATTAATTGAACAGGTAAACTTCAATGTAAATTCTAATGCTTCTACTTTTGCAACTCTAAGTTTAGTTCATCCTGCTCTTGGACAAGCATTTGAATATGAAGTTCAAATTGTTCCTAATCAACCTGGTGGACTATATAGTGTTTATGGACTAACAGCTGACAGTGTTATCATTACTGCACAACGTATTGTGAACTCAGAATTGACACAGTTTCTTTAATTAAAATAGATTGGTGCCTACATGGTATCCAATCTATTTTTGTACGTATTATTCAGAGAAATAAAGGTTTTACACAAAAATAAAGACAGTTATGGAAACGGGAAAAGTCGAGTTATCATCTTGATTTTTATTATTTCTGTCTTAGACTGTATCTGTTTTGTTGCACGGTTTTCTTTGAATGCTTTTTATTCAAACTGTTTTTTAAAGTATTTATCAAATATGCATTATTGCATAAATAAATTTAAATTTATAAGTTAATATTAAACTACTTTTTAGTTGTAAAGAATATGTTAATAATCTTTATAAGAGAAGGATATTCCTTGTAAAAAGTGAAATTGTTTGGAATGTGAATAAACAAAAAGTTTAGAAGTGATACAGACTGGATAGAGTCTTGTATTAAATAAACAGAAAAGGGGTATGGGTTTCTAAAAGGTTTCGGGGGTTAGAAAGCATTTTTTAGTGAATAGCTTCAAATTATATTTTAAAGGGGAATGGGTATATGAAGTTTCGAAATACAAAGATTGCTATGGTTACACTATCTTCATTTTTTATTTTAGGTTCTGCATCTCTATCATTCACAGATACTATACACGGTGAAGTAGCTCCTGCATCAGCACAAGAGATTATTATAAAAAGTTATGACGATACATATTATAATAATGCAATAGGAAAAACGGGGTTAGAATTAAAGAAGGAACTGCATAATATTATTGATAATCATACAAAGTTATCATACAGTGCGGTTTGGGAAGCACTAAGAGATACTGATGAAGATCCAAATAATAAAAATAATGTGATACTCTTATATACTGGTCGTTCGCAAGGGAAACTTACGAATGGATCAGGAGTAAATAACTGGAACCGAGAGCATGTTTGGGCAAAATCTCACGGTGACTTTGGAACGACTGCAGGACCTGGAACAGATCTACATCATTTAAGAGCGACGGATGTATCTGTAAATAGTTCACGTGGAAATCTAGATTTTGATAATGGTGGTGTGAATCATTCTGAAGCGACAGAATGTAAATATGATAGTGATTCTTGGGAACCTCGTGATAGTGTAAAAGGAGATATCGCTAGAATGCTGTTTTATATGGCTGTTCGTTACGAGGGAGACAACGGCGAAATAGATTTAGAACTAAATGAAAAAGTGAATAACAATAAAGATCCATACATGGGGAAACTATCTGTCTTATTAAAATGGAATGAACAAGACCCGGTCGATGATTTAGAGCGAAAGCGTAATGAAGTGATTTTTACAAAATATCAACATAACCGCAATCCTTTTATTGATCATCCTGAATGGGTAAATAAAATCTGGAACTAAGATTTTTAAAGGTATTATAGTTTGATAAAAGGGATTGATCATTATGATCAATCCCTTCTTATATTTTTACTAGAATAAATGATTTTAATAGGACTAGTGAGGGAAATAGAATAGATATTTATATGGAACGATAGTACTTATTTATCTAGTTAAGTATTTAGTAAGGTCCCCACTCAATATTCACCCCAACAATAAGAAAGACAAGTCCAATGATAAACCAAATGAGTGCAAGTGGAGCCATGAAACGAATCCATTTTCCATAAGAAATCCCGCTCGCTGCGAGAACGCCCATTAAAACACCAGAAGTTGGATTTAAGCAGTTTACTACACCTTCTCCAAGCATAACAGCTTGTACTGTAACTTGGCGTGTAATGTGCATGAAATCAGCTAATGGAGCTAATATCGGAATGAAAATAACCGATTCTCCTGTCCCGGATGAAATGAGGAAATGTAATGCGGCACTACTCACATACATGCCGATAACACCAAATACAGGGCTTTGTCCTTCGAGAGCTTGTGCGAGTTGGTTAACGATTGTATCAAGTAATTTGCCTTGTTCTAAAATGACTGAAATACAGCGAGCCATTCCGACGATTAAAGCACCGTAGATAAGATTTTGGCAGCCAGTTAGAAAAGTGGATGCGATATCGTTTGCTTTCATGCCACCTATTATTCCTGCTGTAATTGCAATGAAAATAAAAGTAGCGGTCATTTCTGCGTCCGTCCAATGTAGACGAAAAGCGCCTATTAAAAATGCAATTAATGATAAAGCTGAAACGAGTAAAATTAATTTATGACGTATCGTCCAAGGAACTTCTTTTTTCTCTGTTTCTTTTTCGCTTGAAAGAGCGTTACTTGGAAACCAGTTGTCGCCAAGGATGCTTCCTTTATTTGATTTTTTCAAGCGTTTTACATACCAATTTATATAAAGGATAGTGGCAAGTAAAAAAGATATATAGATTGCGGTGCGTAAACCAATCCCGGAAAACATCGGAAGTTCTGCGATCTTTTGTGAAATGCCTAAAGGTGAGGGAGATAAAATAGTAGCATTAAAACCAGCATAAGTACCTAAATAAATAATTGCTACACCGACGATAGCGTCCCATTTTAACGTGCGTGCAACGATGATACCGATGGGGATAAAACCGATAACTGAGTTAACGATAATACCAGTCGTTCCAAGAATAGAAAAGAGCGCAGCAACTATACAAATGAAAAGTAATTGCTGATTCCGAAATTTGTTAATAACATGATAGATTAAACCGTCAAGAGCACCTGTTTTTTCAAGAATTGCAATAGCTCCACCTGTAAATAAAATTAGAAAGATAATAGGAGCAGCAAGTGTCATTCCTTTTTCAATAGCGGTAAAAAAAGAAACAAATCCTACGGGTGATTGCGGAACAGAATGGTAGCTACCTGGTATTGTTGTTGTAACGGTCCCGTTTGTAACCCTTTTAAATTCTCCAGCAGGAACGAAGTACGTAGCAATGGCGCAAAGTAAGGCAATAAAAAATAGTAGTACGTACGCATCAGGCATTTTAAACTTTGGTTTACTAGGTTGTTTTTTTGCCTCAGTTTGTATTTGCATAAAATCCCTCCTTCTTCACTTAGTTAATTTTTAATATTCTGAATTTAATCTGTGAAATAGATTATAATAAAGGTAGCTTCTTAAGGCAATAGTTTTTGTATCCTTTCCCGTACATACAAATTATTGCAATATTAGACAGGGAAACGATAATAAGCCAAGAATATGTTATGTAGAAAGAAAAAGGAAAAGAGGGAACAAGATGTGGAAAACTACTGATCTATGTGATGAATTTGAAAAGGAATTACAAATATGTCGCCAGTCTTTTCGGTCTTTTGGGAAGAAAGAACAATTCCACGGGAAAATTGCAACTGTAAAAGTGAAAGATGATAATGTACTAGTGAAGGAAGGATTGCAAACATTACCAGAAGGAACAGTATTAGTTGTTGATGGCGGAGCGTCTACGAATTGTGCTTTACTCGGTGATAATTTGGCAGCTATTGCGGAAGAAAGAAAGCTAGCAGGAATTATTGTGAATGGGTATGTTCGTGATTCTAGTGAACTAAAGAATATTAATATTGGTATTTTAGCGTTAGGAACTACGCCAAATAGAAGTGTGAAAGAAGGAAAAGGAGAACGAAATATTTCATTGCACTTTGGACAAGTAGAATGGAATCCAAATGAATATGTCTATGCGGATGAAGATGGCGTCATTATTAGTGAAAAGAGTTTACATAGTTAAGAGTTAATAAGTTATTATTCTTAGAAAATAAATCCGATAAAGCATGGACAAAATTCTTTGTCAATAGTAAAATAATACAGAAATTTAAAATTTACAGAATGTATAGGTTTATCGTTTTACGATAACTTAAATGGGAGTAAGTTGTGCCAAGAAAAGTGAATGTTATCACAATGATACGTTCATAAACAAAATTATTTTTCCTATACAAATATAGCCGCGAATGATGCGGGTAGGAGGTGTTGTACATTTTTGTTCGACACTTACAAAAAGAGAGTGTCAATCGCACGCCCTTGAAGGGCCTTTTTTTGTGTAAATGGTAGTAAGGGAGGAAATTTTGGGATGGCAATGTTGAAAAAATGGCTGCTTACGTCGTTAATGGCAGTGACACTTGTATTTGTTTCTTTTGCGAATACAGTACATATTACGTTTGCTGAAGGAAATACAGCAAAACTTGCAATTATTGGGGAATCACAAAAAGGCATTATGTTATGTCCGAAAGAAGAGCAAATTAAAGATGGGGAAACAGCTTTAAGTTTGCTGCAAAAGGTCATGGGGGACAAAGTAGAATCTGAAACGATGTCGTTTGGAACATATGTAAAAGGAATCGATGGTTTAATGGCCGGGGCTACAAGTGCTTGGCTGTATGATGTAAATGATAAGTCTGCAGAAGTCGGAGCAGATAGTTATAAATTAAAATCTGGAGATGTTGTTGTCTTTCGCTTTGTTTCAGACTGGAGCAATATAAGCCAGGAAACATTGAAAGAAACGTTAGATAAGTTCGGAACGTGTAAAACAGAAGAACCAAAACCAGAAGGCGAAAATGGTAAACCGACAGTCGAGCCAAAACCAGAAGGTGAAAATGGTAAGCCGACAGTCGAGCCAAAACCGGAAGGTGAAAATGGCAAACCGACAGTCGAGCCAAAACCGGAAGGTGAAAATGGTAAACCGACAGTCGAGCCAAAACCAGAAGGTGAAAATGGTAAACCGAAAGTTGATCCAAAACCAGAAGGTGAAAATGGTAAAAAACCAGAACAACCAAAGCAAGAGAATGTTCAAATTCCAGCGAAGCAATTAGAGGAAGCAATCTCAAAAACATCTGACAAGATGTTACAAGATGGAATCGAAAGTGATTGGGTAGCTGTAGCGCTTTCTCGTTCTGGAAAGAATGTGCCAATTGAGGCAAAATTAAATTATGTTAAGTCAGTAACTGAAAAAGTAGAAAAGCGCATTAATCGTTTTTCAGCGACAGATTTAGCTAGAACAATTATTATGATGAATGCAATGAGTACAGACCCTAAAAATGTAGGTGGACATAATTTAGTTCAAAAATTGTATGAGTCAGATAAAGTGAATTCTGTTACAGGTTATGCATTTGCTTTACTTGCATTTGATACGAAGAAGTATGAGATTCCAGTTGAATCAAAATGGAACAGAGTTGCTCTAGTGGAAGCACTGTTAAATAATCAGCATACAGACGGTGGATGGACTTATAATAGTTCAGGTAGTAAAGATAGTGCTAGTAGCGTTGATGTAACAGGTATGGTTTTATCAGCATTAGCTCCTTATCAAGAGCGATCAGATGTGAAACCAGCTATACAAAAAGCTGTTGCGTATTTATATAACGAACAGCTGCAAAATGGCGGTTTTTCAGCTGATGGACAAGAAAATTCAAATAGTACTGCGCAAGCAATTATTGGATTATCGCTTGTTAAAGATGTAGATCAAAATCGTCTTCATAAGGCAATGCAAAACCTATTATCATATCAACTTTCAAATGGTGAATTTAAATGGTTACCAAGTGATCAAAATGGTAACGGAATGGCTACAGAACAGGCTCTTTTAGCATTACTTCAATTTAAGGAAATGGGAAAATCTATTTATGATTGGTCTAATGTAGACGCTGGTGATGTAATTAAGCCCAAACCGATTGAAGAGCCAGAAAAGGTCGTTGAACCAGAAAATAATGTAGTAGAAAAAGAAGTTACTGAAGAACCGAAAGAACAAAAACAAGTACAACAAGAAACAAAAGATGAAAATCTAAAAGTAGTTGTAGATAACGAACCGGTTAAGAATAAAAAAATCGGAAACGGTAACAGTCTACCAAAAACAGGAGCATCTTCTCATAGTGCAGCAACAGAAGTAGGTATGGGTGTATTATGTATTGCTTCTGCATATGTATTATGGAGACGTAAAGCAGCTTAACAAAAAATTAGGAGCAATTATTTGCTCCTAATTTTCGTATGAAAGGTGAGAGATAGGATGAGTAAGGTGAAATGGTTCATTTCTTTACTGCTTTCGCTCGGGCTACTTGCCGGATGTGAAGAGGCAGCTGTAAAGCCTGAGAAGAAGGTAGAACCGAAGCAAGAAGAGGTAGCGAAACAAGAAGAACAAAAAGATGAAGCGAAGCCGGAAGAAAAAACAGAAGAAAAGCAAGCTGAATCAGAGCAAAAGCAGCAAGAAGAGCAGAAAGAGAAACAAGAACAAAAAGTAGAAGAGAAGCCGAAAGAGGAAAAGCCGCAGGCACAACCAGAGGTAAAGAAAGAAGAGAAACAACAGGAACAACCGAAAGAACAGCCGGCTGTAAATAAGCAACCAGAGCAGCAACAAGCACAAGAAGAGAAACAACAACCGAAAGCACCAGAAGTAAAAGAAGAAGCAAAGGTTGTGAATCAGCCGAAAGAAACACCGAAGCAGGAGCAAAAAGTTGATCCGAATAAAGCGGAGAAAACGATACCGACTCCGGCAGTACCAAAACCTGAACCACCAAAACCAGATCCAGTACCAGTACCGAAACTACAAGCAAAACAAGTAACAATCTCGGTAAAAGGAAATAACGGATATATAATGGGTGCGAAAAAGATGGATGTACAAGAAGGCGATACAGTGTATAAAGTATTGCAACGTACAGGATTAGATGTTGATGCAAGCGGATCTAGAGATAGTATTTATGTAAAAGGTATTAATGATTTATATGAAAAAGATATTGCGGATACTAGTGGATGGAAATATCGTGTGAACGGTGCTTTTCCAAACCATAGTGCTGGTGTAGCTACGGTAAAACCAGGAGATACAATTGAGTGGGTATACGTATTACAATAAGAAAGGCATTCGGTAAAGAGCTATGAAAATAAGTTTTTCTTCTTTACATCCTTTTGTGAATTTTTTCTATTATATCGGGGTGATGATACTATGTATGATGTGTCTTCATCCTCTTTTTTTAATTGGAGCAATAGTATTAATTATTATGTTAAATGTGATGCAAGGAAATAGCGAAAAGATAAGAAAGATGCTACCGAGCACAATTGTTTTCTTTTTTATGGTAATTTTATTTAATTCGTTATTAACGCATAGAGGTCGAACTACGTTATTTTGGTTAGGTGATAGCCGTATTAAGCTTGAGGCGATTATGTTTGGAATAGTAATGGGGTTATTACTAGTTGCAGTTATGTTTACGTTTGCGTCATACAATGATATTATTTCCAGTCATAAATTTTTATATTTGTTTTCAAGAATTTCACCGAAAGTTGCATTGTTAACGATGATTACAGTGAGATTTGTTCCTTTGTTTATAAGGCGATTAAAGAAAATCACACTCGTTCAAAAGACGAAAGGTGTGCAGGTAGATTCAGGTTCGATAATTGAACGCGTCAAAAATGGTATGCAATTGCTGCAAGTATTATTAATTTGTTCATTGGAAGATGCACTGCAAACGGCAGATTCTATGCAAGCTCGTGGATTTGGTGTAACGAAACGTACGACATATATTCGCTATAGAATGGAAAAACGAGATTGGTATACGCTCAGTTATTTAAGTATTCTATTTATAATTGCTATCATATGTAGTACGTATGGCGGAGGAAAGTTAATCATTTATCCGAAAGTCGAATCTATTTTATTTCAGCAATACGATGGGATGATGTTTATCGTATTTACGATGTTTATTAGTTTACCAATTATAATGGAAGGAAGGGAATGGTTATGGTGGCGCATACAGAAATAAATAATTTATCATTTGTATATGCTGATGAAAACGAAAAAGCGTTACAGCATATTTCTCTTTCTGTTCAAAAAGGAGAGTTTATTGCACTTGCTGGCGGATCAGGATCCGGGAAGACGACTTTATTAAAACATTTAAAAAAAGAATTACTTCCAATTGGTAAGCGTACTGGGGATACATATTATGATGGTACTTTATTAGAAAATGTACCTGATTTGTTATCTGCTCAAGAAATTGGTATGGTATTTCAAAATCCAGAAAATCAACTCGTAATGGATACAGTTATTCAAGAATTAGCATTTTCTTTAGAAAATATTGGGTTACCATCACATATTATTCAAAAACGAATAGCAGAGCTCATTAGCTTCTTAGGATTTCAAGATTTATTGCACCAATCTGTTCATACGTTATCTGGCGGACAAAAGCAACTTGTTAATTTAGCTGCGGTATTAGTTATGCAGCCAAAGTTATTATTATTAGATGAACCGACAGCGCAGTTAGATCCAATTGCTGCGAAAGAGTTTTTAGGATTGTTAAAGCGTATTAATGAAGAACTTGGAATTACAATTGTTTTAAGTGAACATCGTTTAGATGAAGTGATACCACTTGCAACGCGCGTGATTTGTATGAATAACGGCCGAATCGTGTATGACGGTAGTCCGAAAGCGGTTGTAGCGAACATGTGGGAAGTAGAAAAGTTCCGTCCATTTATTCCGCAAATTCCAAGATTGTTTTTAGAGTGGAATGCGAAAGATATTCCGTTTACAGTGCGAGAAGCACAAATGAAAATGAATGATTTTTCGGCGATATCATATGTAAATAAGCCAATAGTACAAGGTGAAAAGCAAGAAGTCATTTTAAGTGCCGAGCATATTTCGTTTCAATATGAAAAAAATAGTCCGCTTATTTTACGAGATTTAACTGTATCGATTGAAAAAGGAAAATGGGTAGCTCTCGTTGGAAAGAATGGGACAGGGAAGTCTACACTGTTAACGCTTTTTGCTGGATTGCAAAAAGTGAGAAGAGGGAAAGTAAAGTGGAATGGGAAAGTGATACATAAAATTGATTCGAAAGAACGATTTAAAAGTATTGGGTATGTATCGCAGCATCCATATTATCATTTTACATTTGATACAGTGTGGGATGAGGTGTATGAACGTGCACGTGAATTATACGGAGAACAAGGAAAAGAAATAGCAGAAGATACGCTAAAACAGTTTTGGTTGTATTCGCTTAAAGAACGCCATCCGCATGATTGTAGTGGAGGAGAGCAACAACTTCTTGCATTATGTACAACGTTATTATCAAAGCCAACGCTATTATTACTTGATGAACCGACAAAGGGGTTAGATCCATGGAAGAAAGAAAGAGTAGGAGAACTATTTAGGGAGCTGCAAAAAGAAGGTACAACAATTGTAATGGCAACGCATGACATTGAGTTTGCAGCGAAATACGTGGATCGATGTATGATGTTATTTGATGGAGCAGTCATTATGAATGATGCACCGAAAGAATTTTTTAGTGGTAACTTCTTTTATACAACATCTATTAACCGATTCATTCGAAAAGAATTGCCATATGCATTAACGTGGGAGGATGTGTACGAAGCGTGTCCAAACGATATGTTGCATTCATAATATGTATTTTTGCAGTAATAATAGGCACATTACTCTTTACTACACTTATTATGGACGGTTATTACATGTTAAGTAGTTTGTTTTTATTAGTTGTTATTATGTTACCTTTCTATATCCGTTTTGAAAGGAAGGCGTTTGTTTCACGTGAAATTGTTCTCGTTGCTGTATTAGCGGCAATTGCAGCAGTTAGCCGCGTACCATTTTCTATTTTACCGAGTGTACAACCAACTTCTTTTGTTATTATCGTTTCTGCAATTGTGTTTGGAAGTGAAGCGGGTTTTATGATCGGTGCAACAGCAGCGATTGTGTCTAACATCTTTTTAGGGCAAGGTCCGTGGACGCCGTGGCAAATGTTTTCATGGGGTATGATTGGTTTTATAGCTGGATTATTGCGTAATACATTTTTAATGAAAAAGCTATGGGGAAGACTCCTGTACGGATTGTTTGTTGGATTTTTATTTGGCTGGATTATGAATTTCTGGGGACTTCTCGGTTTTATAAGAGAGGCAACGTGGGAAACAGTCATTTCGTATTACATCGCAAGTTTTTATTTCGATTTGAGCCATGCAATTTCGAATGTTGTCTTCTTACTATTATTTAGTACTTCTTGGATTACGATTCTCACAAGATTTAAAAAGAAATACGGTATATTAGATAAGCATAACATAGCATAGAAAAGCATACTCATATAAGGTAGGGTCGCGACTTACATATTCGTTTGCCTCTTTCATGCTTCTTACATATTGTAAGGAGCATTTTTTATTGTCAAAAAATAGTCCAATATATATCCGTTACTATATAAAATTATTTGTATAATAATAGGTGAGAACTATTTTCAAAAGGGAGGTGTATAGTTAATGAAGTTAGTTATTCCGAAGCAACATGGTGCATGGGCGATGCTTGCTATACCATTTCTATTAAGTGTCATACTTGGAAAACCTACTATATATCACATTCCATTGTTTATAGCTTGGTTCTTTATCTATTTAGCTACGTATCCATTCCTTATGTACATAAAACAAAAACGAAAAAAAGAGTATTTACATGCTTCAATTGTATATTTTATTATTGCGTTCGTATTTGGGATGATTTCTCTATTATATGAATGGCGCATTCTTTTATTCGTAATAGTCATGATTCCACTATTTATAGTAAATATGCATTATGCTCGTCAAAAAAATGAAAGGGCACTATTAAATGATATTTGTGCGATCATTGTGTTTTGTGTTGGTGGGTTAATTAGTTATTATTTTTCAATGAAACAAATCGATCATACAGCATTATTCATTGCACTTATTTCATTCTTATACTTTTTAGGTAGTACGTTTTATGTGAAAACGATGATACGTGAGAAAAATAATCCGAAGTATCGTTTTATATCTTGGGGTTATCATATTCTATTAACAATCATTGTATTTGCAATTAATCCGTGGTGCTCCCTTATTTTTATACCAAGTGTCATTCGAGACATTATATTGTATGGCAAAAAAATTTCTATTATAAAAGTAGGGGTTTTAGAAATTGTGAATTCTGTATATTTTTTAATCATAACGGCAATAATTATGAAGTATGCCATTTGAAAAAACTTCCCACCTTATGATGGGAAGTTTTTTCAATCTTGTTCTAAAATGTGAACGGTGTAATCGCAGCGTTGAATAGCTTGTTCGATCGCATAAAGGGATTGCTCAATACGAGCGCGATTAAAATCTTTTTCAACAGTCTGTAGTGCTTCTTCTAAACAATGTTTTGCTTCTTGTAATGATTGAAAAGAATCTTGTACATATCCGCGAGCATTTTGATGCATTTCATAATCCTCCTTGCATATTCATATATGTATAGTATGAACAGTAAAGAAGAAAATATTATTTGTTATATTTGTTTGACAATTAAAATGAAATTACGTATAGTAAGAATTAAGTGAATATTTTCTTATCCAGAGAGGTGGAGGGACTGGCCCGATGAAACCCAGCAACCGCGATGCAGGTGCTAATTCCAGCAGAACATATTTGTTCTGGGAGATAAGACGAAGATATATACGTAACTTCTTCTTATCGGAGAGGTTTTTTTGTTGCAAAAAAACCGATTACGAAAATTTATCTTAAGAAGAAAGGGGTTGCGCATTGCTGTGACACTCGAAAAATACGTAAAACTGCGTAGTACAGTTTATGAATATATGATAGAGCAAGATAAGCCAATATCATTGTTAGATATTCAAGAACATATCGTTTCGCATCATGAAGGAAAATTCACGAAAAAGATGTTACATCAATTTTATTTATCAAGACTATTAGATGAACTGAAACTGGATGGGAAAATTACATTAGCTGATGAATATCTCTATACTGAAAAAGGGGTATTTTATAAGGCGAGAAAAGGGAGCTAAGCTCTCTTTTTTTTAAAATAACGGAGTATGTAGAGTAAAAGACTGCTTAAGCAGCCTGATACAGGGAATGGTGTTGAGTGTGTAGTGTCAAAAATTGAATGTGCCTGAAAGAGGCAATTCGTATCGGCTGCAAATGAAAAGAGACACCTTCGCCGAATAGGTGTCAGTCGTTTTGCAAAATAGACTTGCTATTTAACAGTTCTTAGAATAACATGCAGGGTTTTGGAAGTCAAAAGGGAATTAAAGGAAGGGGTACAATTATGTACGCTTACTTATTAAAAGATATAACGAAATGGATCCCAAAGTACGTTGTAGATAAGGGAAATGAATATTATGAAGATGGACATGTAGAAGATGTTGAAATACAAGATAACAAAGTGTTTGCTTTCGTTACTGGAAATGCAGGGAATTATGAAGTAGTTATCGATCTCGAAGATTTTTCAAAAAGTAGTTGCGAATGTCCGTATGAAAATTATTGTAAACATATGGCGGCAGTTGTTTATGATATTCAAGGTGCTGGTGAGAGTGCAGTTAAAGAGAAACTGAAAGATTTAGAAAAAGAAGAGTTACTTACTGTATTAAATCGACTGTTGCAAAGTTCGAAAAACGTACAAATTGTAGAGAAGTTATTAAAGAAGGGGTAACTTTAACGATAGAGGGAGTTGTTTTGTAGTGAACGTACTGATTATATACGCTCATCCTAATCCTTCAAGTTTTAACGGGGCAATTTTAGAGCATGTGCAAAAAGGGCTACAGGAAACAAATCATTCGGTTACGTTGCTTGATTTATACAAGGAACAATTTGATCCGGTACTTGTATTCAATGAAGAGAAGAAAAGACGTGATTTAATAAATGAAGAAGAGACAGCGCGGTATAGAAAATTAGTGGAAGAAGCAGATACACTTCTCTTTATATATCCGATATGGTGGTGGGGGATGCCAGCTATTTTAAAAGGTTTTATTGACCGTATTTTCGTAGCTGGATTTGCTTATAAATATGAAGGGGCTCTGCCGAAAGGATTATTGCAAGGGAAAAAAGCGTGGGTTATTAATACGTTAGACTCGCCTCTATGGTACGTCGCATTGTTATATCGATCAGCAGATTGGATTATGATGAAGAGAGGTGTTTTACGTTTTTGTGGCATTCGTGATATAAAACGGTCAGTGTTTCAATCTGTGAAAAGGAGTAAAGTATCAAAGCGCGAAAAATGGTTATTACAAATAGAAGAAAAGGCTCGTACATTATGAATGAAGTCGATCGTATTATAAACTGTTGTCAGTATGATAACGAACTTTTTCGAAAGTATATTACGTGTTTACTTCAATTGAAAAAATGCAGCGATACATTTCAACAAATTCAAATAGAGTTAAGAAATGATTATTTAATAAGAGGAATTTGTGAAAGAGAAGTAGATGAGGTAGTAAGGGGAAGTAAAGAATATGAAACATATTTTCTTCCTAAAGCGTTACAGTGGAATTTTTTGAGGGGACATCCACACTTGATCGGAAAAATTTGCGAAGATTTTTTTGCATTTGAGTCATTACACCTTACATAGTGTGGAAGACAGTTATAAATTGCATGGGAAATAAATGATTTATTATGTAAAAAAGCTAGTATAAAACTAGCTTTTCGTTTAAATGAATAAGAAGCATAGACTAATGATAAAACCCGCATATAGTAAGTTCACAACACAAAATCCCATAATGTCACGAGCACCTAAACCAGCTATCGCTAATGCTGGTAATGCCCAGAAAGGTTGAATTAAATTCGTCCAAGCATCGCCCCACGCAATGGCCATTGCAGTTTTTGCAGCAGGTACACCAAGTTCAGCGCCAGCTGGAATCATAATTGGTGCTTGCACGGCCCATTGACCGCCACCAGATGGAACGAAAATATTAACGATGCCAGCACTTAAAAAAGTAAAGAGCGGGAAAGTTGATTCGTTTGAAATGCTAATAAAGAAATTAGAAATAGCTCCTCCAAGTGAAAGTCCTTCACTATTCGCTCCAATCATCATGCCCATAATTCCTGCGTAAAACGGAAATTGAAGTAAAATGCCAGAGGCACTTTTCGTAGAGTCTGAAAAAGCGCGAATATACTGAATCGGAGTGCGGTGGAAAATAAGTCCAGCAATTAATAACATAAAAATCACGATATCGAGAGTAAGATTAAATCCTTTCGTATAAAAGTAATTGAAAATATAAATGAGACCTAACAATCCAACGCAAAGTGTAATAATGATGCTATTTTCCATTTTTTCAGCGAATGTATTTTTTTCTACTTCTTGAGCAGCAGCTTCTTCATGGAACACGCTAGGATCTACAGTTATCGTATGTTTTTCATCTGGATGCATCGCTTTATTAATGAGAGGCATCGTAACGAGAAAAATAATAACTGGAACGAGAGCGTATGGTGAGAATAACGTTTCTGTTATCGGAATCGCCTCTTTAATACTTCCAGCAGTCGTTTTAATTAACGTTTCGCCGCCTGTTGCTAACGTAAGAGGGATAGAGGCAGAAAGACCGGCATGCCAAATGAGAAATCCAGAGTAAGAAGAGGCAATTGCTAGTCTATAATCTAATCCTTCTAATTGTCTTGCTACTTCTTTTGCGTATAAAACAGATACAACAATTCCAAAGCCCCAGTTTATGTATGCACCAAGTAAACTTACAATGGAAATGGCAATAATACCTTGTCCATTCGTTTTCGGTAGTCTGGCAGCTTTCGTTAATCCTTTTTTAATAAGAGGAGCATTTGCTAAAGCAGATCCAGTCACGAGTACAAGTGCCATTTGCATAGAAAAGGCGAGGAGTCCCCAAATTCCATTACCCCAGTGATTAATCATTTCTACAGGTGTTTGGTGAGTCGCAAACATACCAAAGCAGATAACGAAAACAGTTAGTAAACATGATAAAATAAACGGTTCTGGCAAGAAGCGTTGCACTAAGGCGACGCAACCATTTGTAAAGGAACGAAACAAAATAGATCAACCTCCTTATGCATATGTATTACAATTATTCGAGGTTGTTTAGGAGATAACCTTCAATAAAAAGAAAATTCAGATATTTACAGGGTGGTAATTTATTGATAGGTTGATATAGAGCCTTGTATCAGATTCTGCTTTTAATATACTAGAAGAAAACGGTTGGGAATGGGGTAGCACTTATAGGGATAGTATAGAGAAAGGTTACTAGCTGGCTTCAAAGCAACTGTTGCAAAGGGAGAGGAGATTCAATACAATAGTGTTGCATTACATGAGAAATATGTTTTAGCACAAATCTAGCTAAAAATGTTTATACAAATACATTTAAAATTGATGGGGGAATTATGATCAAAAGTTTTTATCTTTTAAAGCCTAAAATGTTTACGGCAGATATATATTATAAAGTCTTTATTACAGGTGACTGTATATATTTTATAAAGATTGGCGGACAGTTTCATAGCCGACATGCTTATAAAAAACAATTACCTGGTATTTCAGAGCTATTGTTTTTGTTTCGGTTCAAAAAAATTGAGAAAAAACAATTAAACTTAGAAACTGAAATAGATGCAAAAATACATACTGGCGATGTACATGAACTCTTGCAATTAAAGAATAACTTTTCAATTGAAATAAATATAATTGAAGAGGTACTATTAAATAAACGAGGAACGTTTCATACAGGTTTTAATGATAATGGAACGATTTCCTTCATGTTAAAAAATGGTCAAAAAATAAAGTTCATCATCCCGGAAGAAACTTTATTTTTATCTATAGAAGAAATTTTCGACCAATATGAACAGATAATCTTTGTAAGGGAAGTGTTTTAAAGGAAACGATTAATTTATTATCTTTTTAATAAAGTGATAGAAAGCTTCATTAAAAAGATGAAGCTTTTTACTTATAAAAGATAACAAAAGTAATACATTCATTACTACATTTGTGTGTGAATTCAAGAAAAATTAAACCACCTAGCCCCTAAAGAGAATATAGGAAGCAGATGGTTTAGGTGTTTTGAGAGGTATCCTGTTTTCAGTATTTAGTTCAAATTATTGATTTGCATTTTTATATCGAGTAAATTTAAGTTTCTGGAATAATTGTAATAGCGACAGTCCGAACCGGAGTCTCTATTTCGTCGTCTTTACTTTGGCTATTGTAGTATTTAATCATTAATTCGTTAAGTTCGTTTTGAAATTTTCCAAAGTGTTCTTCATCTAGCTTTAATTCTACTACAGAAAAAGTAGCAGTATCTTCTTGACTGTTTTGTTCCTCTAATTTCTTAAGGTAACTTTGATATTGTGTCATAAGTGATAACTGATAATAGGAAATGTAGTTTAACTTTTCATCATCAGATAATCCTTTCCATTCACTTCCTTCAATTTTTGCATCTTCTTCATTGATTGCGTAATATTTTTCAGAAACAGATTTCACCTTTTTTTCTTTAATTACATGGACGATACCAGAATCAACCATAGTTTGTAGCTGTCTATATAGTGTGGCTTGTGGTACATTTTTAATGATTTTTACCATTTCTAATGGTGTTAGCCCATCTTCCTTATTTCTCATTAACACTTGGCAAATTTTCATTCTTACCGGATGCATTAAAATTTCAACTTTATTACTCATTCGCTCACCTTATTTATTATGTATTTTTATTCTCATTATAAATAATGAGAATAAAGTTTGCAATTCATTCGTTTATGTTTTATCATTATCAATAATGAGAATGAATTTAGGGAGGAATGACAATAATGCAACTACATTATGGATTGAATGATCTTAAAGACATTGATATTATGGCTTTTCTACCCATTATATTACCAGTTATTGCAGTGGGAGCACTTTTAGTTTTAATTGCATTCATTGATTTATATCGACATAGGAAAACAAGAAAAAATGTACTTGTATGGACGTTAATTATTCTTTTCGTTAATATATTGGGACCTATCTTGTACTTTGTTATAGGGAGAAAGGACCGTGAGAAATTATGAAATTAGAGATTAAAAATGTAACAAAATCATTTAAAGGAAAAATTGCTGTGAATAATTTCTCGATGGAACTGCAAGCGGGGGAATGCGTCGGATTAATTGGACCAAACGGAGCAGGGAAATCCACATTAATAAAAGTAATTTCGGATATTACTAATCCAACTGCTGGTGAAGTTTTATTGAATGGGATAAAAATATCAAAAATGAAAAGTGAAATTGGTTATTTACCTCAATATCCTAATTTTTTTCATTGGATGACAGCGAGAGAAACGCTTACGTTTATGGGCCAACTTTCGGGGTTGAAAAAAGAAGAATTGTCAAAGTCGATTCCAAAAATGTTGGAGAAAGTTGGACTAAAGGAAGAAGAAAATGCAAAGGTTAGTACATTTTCTGGTGGAATGAAACAACGACTTGGTATTGCACAAGCATTATTGCATAAACCTTCGCTTATTGTCATGGATGAACCAGTATCCGCATTAGATCCGATCGGCCGGCGGGAAGTATTGAATCTGATTAAAGAAATAAAAAAAGATACAACCATTTTATTATCAACCCACATCTTAAGCGATGCAGAAGAAATCTGTGAACGATTTGTCATTATAAAAGATGGAACAAAAATAGAAGACACAACGATTACGGAGCTTTACACCGTAATCGTGAAAATAAATTAATTATTGAAATAACAGCTAAAGATCAAAATTGGATTGAAGTTGTAAAGAAATTACCGTATGTGAAGAATGTAGAAGTGGTTGGGCTTAAAATCAAAGTGAAGGTTGAAAGTATCGAAATAAACAAAAATATGTTACTGCAAAATGCACTCGAACATAAAGTGGACATCGTTAAATTTAAAATGAGCAACGATACTTTAGAAGAAATTTTCTTGAAATTGGTGGTGTAAAAATGAATAACTCAATGGTATTGATAAAAAAAGAATATGTTCAAATGTTGCGTGATTTTAAGATTATTTGGCTACCAATTGTTTTTATATTTTTAGGTGCAACACAGCCGATAGTAACTCATTATTTGCCATCAATTCTAGAAGCGTTAGGTGGAGGTCAGGGAATTACAATTGATCTGAGTATGGCAGCGCAAAAAGGGGGCGAAGTATTAGCGAGTACTTTAGGATCCCAGTTTGATCAGCTTGGACTTATGATTCTAGTGATTTCTATGATGGGTGCAATTCAAACAGATAAAGCTAATGGTATGTTGGCCTTTATTTTAACAAGGCCCGTTACTGTTACTTCATATGTAGGTGGGAAAATAGTTTCAAACTATTTAATGGTAGCGTTTAGTGTAACAATTGGATACGTAGCTTCTTATCTATATGTAAATTTTCTTTTTACTGCCGTTCCATTTGCACACCTAATTACTGGATTACTATTTTATCTAATTTGGGTTCTTTTTATCGTATCTTTCACAACAATGATAAGTGCTATTTTTCACAGTCAAGGTATTATTGCATTAATTTCAATTGTTTTCCTTTTAGCCTGCAGAGTAATCGTCGGTTTGAATCCAATAATGGATCAGCTTAATCCAGCCGGTATGAGTAAGTATGCAATGGAAACGTTAGTCACGGGGGAAGTAAATTCAAACGCAATAATTAATGGATTACTAACTATAGTGTGGATTTTATTGACACTCTTCGTAACGTATTATTGGATTGCTAATAAAAAGTTTCATTATGAATAACCGTGATGAGGGTAGTGGTTTCAAATAAAACACCGAAATAAGAAAAAGCTTCCA
The DNA here is from genome assembly GCF_050312695.1 of Bacillus sp. AF62. Lineage (NCBI taxonomy): Bacteria > Bacillati > Bacillota > Bacilli > Caryophanales > Bacillaceae > Bacillus > Bacillus sp. AF62. The sequence continues at coordinate 98,608 of NZ_JBNPJZ010000066.1, forward strand.
CTACTGTGGAAGCTTTTCTAAATGATGTGCAATATCAATATACATATTTGAGTAAACCGAATGTATTTCATTACTTGGCGTTGCGTTAGAAGAAAAATGAACGATCACCATATTTGTTTTCGGATCGATGTAAAGTGTTTGTCCGTAACTACCTAACACTTCGAAAGCACCTTGTTCATTGTGCGGAATCCACCATTGATTATGATAAGAAATGGAAGCTCCAGGGGCAATTGCAAGTTCACCTTCTTGGACATTTTTTATATCTTCAGTAATAGAAGAAGGGAGAATTTGTTTTCCGTTATATTCCCCGTTGTTTAATAGTAATTGCCCGAATCTCGCCATATCTCTAGCAGTTGCATTTAAGCCAGCGCTTGCTTGTTCTACTTTTGTTTCATCTGTAACGTAATACGCGTTTTCTTCCATACCAATTTGAGACCAAATTCGTTCGCTTACATTTTCAGCTAGTAATTTACCAGTAATAGTTCTAATAATCCAAGCGAGCGTTTCTGTTGATCCGTTATTGTAAGAAAAGGAAGAACCAGGCGGTGCAGTTTCTTCGGCTTCTCGTAACATATCATAAATTTTCATCGGACCGCCGTAATTTTTGCCGCGGGGTAAAATATTGCTAGCTAAATATAATTGTGCATCTTGATTTTCTAGCCCAGGCTGCTCATATCCGTGGGTCGGGTATTCTGCTGAAACTTGCATGTCCATTAATTGCTGAAGTGTCGCTTTTCCGAACGGTGTGTTTTTTAGTTCTTTTATGTAAGTGTCAGCTGTTTTTTCTAAGTCAATACGTTTTTCTTCAGAGAGAGATTGTATAATTGCCCCAGTAAAGACTTTTGCTAATGATGCCATACCATGAGGTTCATTCTGTTTATACCTATTGAAATATCGTTCGTAAACAAGTTGTCCATTATGTACAACGACAAAAGCATCCGTTTTGTTATCATCTAAAAGTTTTTTTAGAGGAGTTGTATTTCCGAATCTACGCTCCACGGCAAAATCGTCTAAGTTTTGCAATGCGGAAGGGAAGTGAGCAATTTGGTCAGGATTGTTTTTTACGTCATTAACTAAAGTGAATTCTTTCATGTGTGTGTACGACCAACGTAAGTAAGGGTCATTTAACCAGTTTTCTTTTGTCACATTATGTTTTGATGGGGTCGTTTTATTTTGTTTGAAGTAAGTAAACCCAAGCCCTGTAATTACAAATATGAATGTTAGTATAAGTAAGAGTAGGGGAGATTTTTTTAGTTTCATATATGGCCCTCCTTTTTATTTCTACTATAAGTATACGCTCGTCTTGAAAGAAATACAAAATAAGGAAAGTAAACGGGGAAGTTTACTTTCCTTATTAACGTTAAGCGGAAATTTTTCCGTCTGTAGGTTGTTTCTTGAATTTTTGTTTTCGTCCGTGTAATCCATAATATAAAAGTAAAGTGAACGCAACGATAATAGCTGCGATAAAATACATATTATGATAACTGGATTTCGCTGCGACAATACCTAAAATGAAAGAACCAAAACCAATACCACTATCAAAGAATGAGAAATACGTAGCTGTCGCAGAACCACGTCTATGGTTTGGAGCGGCAGAAATCGCAATCGTTTGGAAACTCGGAATTAATGTTCCGTAACCTAAACCGATTAGCATACCTGCGCCAAGGAACCAAAATGAAGTTTGTGCTTGGCTTAATATGAACATTCCGATTGTGAAAATAATGATAGCAGGGTAAACGAGTACATTTTCACCGAAGCGATCAAAAATCTTTCCTGTAAATGGACGAGAAATGACAACGACAAGTGCATATACAATGAAGAAATAACTTGCAATTTCACTTAAACCGAGTTCTTTCGCATAAATAGGAATAAAGGATAAAATACCACTATAAGAAAAGGCTAAAACAAATCCTGTAAGTGCAATCGGAATAGAAGATGGTTCGATTAAGTCTTTCCATTTCATTTTTTCACGTTTTTGTTTGCTAACAGGTGCTTCGTGCGGAATATCTACAAGTAGTCCTAATAAAAATGCAAGTAATGAAAATACGGAACAAACGATAAATAACACAGTAAACGAAAAATGAGAAATAATTGTTAAACCTAAAAAAGGACCAATTACCATCGGCAGACTCATAAATACGCCGAAATATGCAAGTGCTTCGCCTCGTCGATGAGCTGGCGCAACATCAGTTACAATCGTACCAGTGGCTGTCGTTGCCATCCCGAACCCAATACCGTGTAAGAAGCGAAGGGCAAGTAATAAGAATAAACTTTGCGCACCGAAATACATAACAGTAGCGGCTAAAAATAATGAAAGTGAAATAAATAATATTTTCTTTCTTCCTAAATCATCGAGCCATTTTCCTGTGAATGGTCTACATAAAACAGAAGAAATAAGAAACACAGTTGCAACTAAACCAATTTCCTCAGGTTTTCCTTTTAGGCCGTCTATTACATAGACAGGCAGAGTAGTCATAAGCATGTAAAATGTTAAGAAGAGAAATAGACTACTAAAACAAGTTCCGAGGAAATCCTTCGTCCAAAGTTTCTCACTTTGCATCGTCATCCCTCCAATTTAATCTAAATTTTTAATAATTTGTTGTAACACTTGAAATGCTTGATGTAAATCATTTTCATTAATACCTTCTAGCGTTTTTTCTTCGAAAGTATCAACTTCTTCTTGCCATACTGGAATCATCTTTATCGCTGTTTCGGATAAAGAAATGAGCTTCTCGCGGCGATCTTTACCTTCTGTACGAATAATCCATCCCATCGTTTCCATACGTGTTAACGTACGAGTCATCGTTGGTGATTCAACATTTAAATACTGGCACAATTCTGTTTGCGTACAAGAACCAGTTTGATTAATGCGGAAAATAACAGCCCATTGCGCACTAAATAACCCTGTTGGAGATACACGTTCATTAAATTTCTTCGTAAACTTTCGAGAAGTCTGGCTGACGATGTGAAAAAAATGTTGTTTTTCGTCCATGTATTTTGATCCTTTCAAATTAGTTACCTAGCTAACTATATACTTTTTTATAATAATTGTCTAGTAATAGACATGTTGATTTATGTAAAAAATTCTTATAGGTTTTATGTTGCGAACGTATATTCTGCGTGCTATTCTTTAATTAAGTAAAGAATTTTCTTTCTATTAAATAGAATGGGGGAACTTGTGATGATTAAGCCTGCAACAATGGAGTTTGTTTCACTATCGAACGGAGAAACGATTGCATATCAGGAAGTTGGAAGGCGAAATACAGATATTCTTGTACTCATTCACGGGAACATGACATCGTCACAACATTGGGATTTAGTTATTGAAAAGTTGCAAGATCCATACCATATTTACGCTCTTGATTTAAGAGGGTTTGGACAATCAACGTATAATCAGTCAATAGATTCATTACAAGACTTTGCAGACGATGTAAAATTATTTATCGACGAGTTAAAGCTAGAGAAATTCTCATTAATGGGCTGGTCAATGGGCGGTGGCGTTGCGATGCAATTTACAGCGAATCACCCAACTTTTGTAGAAAAGTTAATTTTAGTAGAATCAGTAGGAATGAAAGGATACCCAATCTTTAAAAAAGATACGAATGGGCAGCCGATTGTATCAAGTTTAGTAAAGACGAAAGAAGAAATTGCGCAAGATCCAGTACAAATCGCTCCAGTATTAGACGCGATAAAAAATATGAACAAACTATATTACCGTACAGTATGGAATCTATTAATATATACACATAATCAACCTGAACCGGACCGTTATGAAAAGTATTTAGATGATATGTTAACGCAACGTAATTTCGTAGATGTGAATTATGCGCTCATTACATTTAATATTTCAGATGAACATAATGGGGTTGTAGAGGGAAGTAAGCAAATTCATCATATTAAAGCGCCGACACTCGTCATACAAGGTGATAGAGATTATGTCGTACCGCAAGTAGTCGGTGAGGAATTAGCGAAACATTTGCCAAATGCAGAGTTGAAGGTATTAGAAGATTGCGGACACTCACCGTTTATTGATTGTTTAGATGTATTTATAAAACATGTAGAGGATTGGTTAGAATAGAAATAATCCCCGAAATGAAAGGTATTGCATATACTATAACATTGTAGGTAAAAGGGGAGATTATCAATGCATCATCCGTTCTTAATTGTGCATTCTCCATATAATCATCATGTGTATACAAAAATGATGATAGCTCCGCTGTATATGCAAGTTTCACCAGTTGTAGTTCCGTTACAAATACAACAGCCACCAATTGTTCATTCGCATCATTATTTATATGAAACTGCTTTTTATAAACATCCATATTTCAAGCAATTTCATAACAACGTGAAAGCGCAAGTTTGGGAAGGATAGGAAGCTAAAAGGTTCATTCTTTTAGCTTCTTTTTTATTATGAATATTCGTACACGCATTTGCAGAAACAGTTTATAATGAAAAGTGGAAAGCGTGAGAAGGAGAGGGAAAGGGATGTCAATGCGTTTTACATTTTGGATTATGGTTGGGATTGTAGCAATTTCTGGTTTATCACAAGGAATGCTCTTACCTGCCATTGCAATGATTTTTGAACAAGAAGGGGTTAGTTCAAGTATTAACGGTATTCATGCGACGGCATTGTACATCGGGATATTAGTTATTTCGCCGTTTCTTGAAAAACCGATGCAAAGGTTTGGAATGAAGCCAATTATTGTTATAGGTGGGTTTCTCGTTATTATTTCATTATTCTTTTTTACACAAACATTTTCATTTTGGGTATGGTTTATCCTTAGATTTCTAGTTGGAGTCGGAGATCATATGCTTCATGTCGGAACACAAACATGGATTACGACAACATCGGACCCAAGTAAAATAGGGAGACAAGTATCGATATACGGTGTATTCTTCGGAATTGGTTTTGCCGTTGGTCCGTATTTAGCAAGCACTGTACAGTACGGTCTTGCAACACCATTTATTATATCTACTATACTTTGTCTAATAGGTTGGCTGTTACTATTACCAACAAAAAATGCATTCCCAGCGCAAGATGAAAGAGAAGTGAAGAGTGAATCATCATTTTCTCGTTATAAACAAGTTGTTGGATTAGGATGGATTGCACTGCTGGGACCACTTGCATATGGCGTACTTGAAGCAATGTTAAACAGTAACTTACCAGTATACGCACTTCGTAAAGGATGGTCTGTTTCAGATGTATCCTTCTTGTTACCAGCATTTGCAGTTGGGGGTATTATTACACAAATTCCGCTCGGTATATTGAGTGATAAATACGGAAGGGACCGTATATTAACGTGGACGTTTAGCATAAGTACGGGCATTTTTCTACTTGCCGCCGTATTTGATCAATATTACTGGATCGTCTTTGCCTGCATGCTTTTAGCGGGTATGGTTATTGGATCGTGTTTCTCTTTAGGGCTTGGATTTATGACTGATTTATTACCGAGACACTTACTACCGGCAGGTAATATATTATCCGGAATCGCTTTTAGTTTAGGAAGTATTATGGGGCCTGTATTAGGCGGCGTATTTATAGAAAAAATACAGTATACAAGCTTTTTTATTGCGGTTATGATTATAATGGGAATTCTAGCAATGTTATATATGGTCTACATGAAGAATCAATTCGCATCAAGAAAAATAGAAAGTAGGTTAGGGCATGACAAAACAACCTAATAAAAAGAAATTTGAAGTACTAGAAAATGAAACAATTACAGACTGCTTAGCACGTATGGAACAAGAAGGCTACGCTCCGTCTCGTCGTATGGAAGAGCCGATCTTTCATGAAGTAAAGAAAGACGGCAAAACAGTAGTTGAGCCGTGCGGTAGGAAGATTGTTTTTGAAGGGAAATTGAAGTAATCCAATAACAAATTCTCTTTATCGTATAGAGCCATCCAATAGCTGGGTGGCTTGTTTTTTTATTAATCAGTGAAGGAAGGAATTAATTAAAATGAATCTCCCTTTCATTTCTCCTAATTGGCTTCTTTATATGGGGCAAAAGATTGCTACTTTTTTTGTATATTGGTAAAATAAGTTCTTGGGTCTTACTTATTGTTATCGGTATAATGTTTGTCGCTTAACGTAAAGAAATTAGTTACAATGATTCCATAATATTTAAAGGGGGTACAGCAACGATCCCCTCTTTTTGGAGCCACTCACAAACGTAAAGCAAGAGAAGAGGCTATATGAACTATTCTTCTATCTTGTTTAGATTAAACGAGTTACTGCAATTGGAACAGGTATATGAAACTAGTCGACATCCTGATGGATCATGTTTTTCTAGCAATCTATCAATTCTGATGGAATTGATAGATTGCTAGAGAATGGAAAATGATTATCTGTATATTCCGAAGCAGATGTAACAGAGTGTCCTTCCATAATTAAGGGTAAAACCAAAATACGTTGTTTTAAAGAATGATTTGTTAGAACTGGTTATAAGTAATAAAACAGAAAAGAGGATCACATGTTAGATACTTTACAGAGAAGTAAAAAGTTTTTTTTATTATGTCTTATTTTTTTAGTGCTTTTAACTGCTTGTGGTAATACAGATGTTAAGACATCTAAAGCTTCATTACCACCGGCTGAATCTAATATAGATACATCATTAAAAGCACCAAATTGGGTAGAGAAGAGTCCTATCCAACAGTCTCCTAATTTTACGGAAGATAAAAAAGTAAAATCGGTTGTGAATTTAATAGCAACGGGTGATAATTTATATCATGACGCAGTAATTAAAGATGGCAAACAAAAAGACGGTTCATATGATTATAACTATATTTATGAAAATATCAAAAAAGCTGTTAAATCAAGTGATCTTGCTATCGTGAACCAGGAGACTCCAATTGCAGGAAATAATCTAAAAGTACAGGGATATCCGACTTTCAATACACCTGAAGAAGTAGGCCAATCTTTAGTGGACACTGGATTCAATATAGTGACTCAAGCGACAAATCATGCTATGGATATGGGTATTAAAGGTGTTGCGAATACAAGAGAATACTGGAAGAAATATCCGGATGTTATCCCGGTAGGTATTAATGAGAGTCAAAACGAGCGTAATGAAATAAAAACGATTACAAAAAATGGTATTCGTTTTGCGTTACTAAATTATACATATGGTACGAATGGAATTAAAATTCCAGCTGATAAGTCTTGGGCTTTAAATTTAATTGATAAAAAAGCGATACAAAATGATGTGGAAAAGGCAAAGAGTAACTCTGATATGGTCATTGTTATGGTGCATTGGGGAGTAGAATATACCTCAACACCTTCAAAGCAACAAAAAGAAGTTGCTCAATATTTAACAGATTTAGGTGTAGATGTAGTAATTGGAAATCATCCACATGTAATTCAACCAATTGAGTGGAAACAAAATAAAGATGGGCATGAAACGCTAATTTATTATTCTCTTGGAAATCTTATTTCTGCGCAAGAAAAATTAGAAACATTGGTTGGAGGATTATCTTATGTACAATTTGTTAAGTATGAAGATAAAACTTTTGGTATACGACAAGCGGCAATCGTACCGACAGTAACCGACTACGCTGATGGTAAGAAACAATTTAAAATTCAATTTTTAAAAGATTATTCGGATGAAAATTCTAAAAAACATGGAATTAAAAAATTTGTCGGCCCGGTTTCTTTGAAGGATTTCAAGGAGATTCCTAGAGACGTGTTGGGAAATTGGTATAAAGACTAATAAACAAAAAGGGAATGAGATACAATTAAAAAATTTATAATTTTAGCATTGGTATTGGCAATGGGATGGAGTCTTGCTGCTTGTAGTGGAAAGCAAACATCTCAGGAAACTACTAATAATAACGATAAAAATAAAAATGAAATACATGCGAAGAAAAAAGATGTTTTACCTATCTCTGATGTTAATGATTGGAGAATTATCCTTGTAAATAGAGAGCATATGTTATCAAAGGAACTAGGAATTGAATTAACAAGTATCACCCAAAATGCGAAGCCAAATATGAAAATAGATAGTAGAATTGCAACTTCCTATCAGGATATGGTAGCAGCTGCAAAAAAAGAGGGAATCAATCTTTATTTAAGATCAGGTTATCGAGCTATAAAATTACAACAAACGTATTATGATGCTTCAGTTAAAAGCTATAAATCTCAAGGTTTGTCGGATAAAGAGGCTAGTGCTAAGGCATTGGAATATCTTCAGTATCCTGGTGCAAGTGAACATCATACTGGATTAGCGTTAGACATTATTTCAGTTGAATGGCAGAATACTGTAGAAGATTTAAATGCAAAATTTGAAACTACCGATGCATTCAAATGGTTAGATAAGAATGCTGCAGAATATGGATTTATTCTCCGCTATCCAAAAGATAAAGAGAATATTACTGGCATTAAGTATGAGCCATGGCACTATCGTTATGTAGGGAAAGAAGTTGCTGTTTATCTAAAAGAAAAAGGGTTAACTTTAGAAGAATATAACGAAAAAATTAAGTCTGGTAAGTAAAAATACACTTTGATTCTATTAAAAAGTCAGATTTGGAGGGTGTGTTAATCTTCCTCCTAGAATTGCGAAAACTGTGTATGATAATGTAAGCACGTATGAACCGGTTATCGTGTGAAACGATGTATGTATCAAGAAGTTACATTTATAAAAGAAGCAATGAAAAAGGATCTGATATTCATATCAGATCCTTTTTCATTCGCAACATAGAATACTTACTTAACTAAGACTTAAAGACTGCTTGCTTTTCAGGTACTACAATAGTAACCTCGCTTTTTATTTTGGATGTTCGTTTTTCTTAGCTTGATAGACATGTGGAAGTAGTTCAAACAATGCGATTAGCAGTGTTTTTTGTTAGCATGATTTGTGCACTGGCTGTTTACTATTGCTTTCAGTTCAACAATAAAGAATTCTGCAATAGATGACAGAACGTATATTTGGTATAATGGAAATATACTACTTAAAATAATGCACATGAGTTATAAAATTTATGTAAAGAGGTAAGGACTACATAACAATAACTAAATGTAAAAGTTCTAGTACATATAGGGTTCAGTTCATGTTAAGCAAATTCGTTATGAGAAAGGAAAAGATGTAATGAATCAAATTTCATTTGAAGATTTATTTGAAGACGAAAAAGAAAATAAACAAGAAAAGGTAGAGGTAGCCGAGATACCTGCACTTTTATCAGCATTGCAAAAAGATATATTGGAATTAATGGATTCTGAAGAAATAAGTGCATTGGAGCTATGCGAACAGTTAATACGATCTGGTAAAATATCAGACGAAAGATTTACAACGAATAAGCCAAAAGCATATGGACAAGTATGCTTAGCGTTGGAAGGCTTTGTTATAGAAGGAACGCTTACTTTTGTTAAAAATGATGAGAAAAGAGATAGGGTGTATAAAGTGAAAGAAGAATTTTCTAACATATAAGATGTACAGAGGAAAATGAATGATTTTCAGGAAGGTAGTTCATTTTCTACTTCTACATTAAAAAAGGTGCCAATCTTTCTTGATTGACACCTTTTTTAATAATCTAACATCTAACGTATTTACGTTTGAAACCAATTCTTCCTCTATCGACTTCTTTCTGAATACTTTCGGAAGCATTTAACAAACTGCTTTTTTTATTGTCACGTTTTACTTCAACTATACCAACTTCTTTTGCAGTCTCGACTGCTTTTTCGTGTAGTGGCACATATGAAATTGCTACAGTATTTATAAAATTATTCATAGCAGATTTTGTTCGTTCTGGCGCAGCATGAATTGTATTTTTTACAATTTCAAGCATATCGGAAATTTTGCTTTCGGCAAATTCATTGTCTTTGCGATTTCCTAAAAGCCAGCAGTAGCAACTCCAGCCCGCTGACATTCGTAGCTCATCCCCACTTGCAATCCATTTATCAGCAACGTCTTGGGCGATAGTTGACTCCGATAAAGTTACTGCTACCACATAATGAGATAGCATATAAAAATATGCCCCATCCATCCAGCGATAAAAATCAGACTCATTCATAGCTTTTGGATCTGCAATAATGCCTGCAAAGTACATAGCATCGTAGTTACCTGTAGCATAAAGTTCCTCAGCTAACTCTTGATTTACTTTTATTTTCTTAGCGATTGGTTTCATAGCACCTGTAGCTACGCCAAAAACCGGCTCGTGTGCACCGTTAGAGATGTATGTTTTTTTCGTTCTTTCCTTACCAAGGGCTTCAAGCTCTTGCATGACTGTTTTAAAATCCATAGCTGTGCACTTCCTTAATATAAGTAATCATCTAGTTTATATATTTTCAATTCTAATACTAATCGTATGTGAGTAGGATGTCTACTTTCTATAATATTCCCGTATTAATTTTGAAAGCCTAGCTATTCATACTTATGAGGATACTATATTAATGTAAAGGGAGGGACAATACGGATGTAAATAATATTTTATCTTTGGCTCTTTCTCTGTATTATCATGTTATTTTATAATAAGGAAATAAATAGCATTTTAAATTAAGTATGTGAGGTTAGTTATAAATGATAAAGAAATTTACTAGAGTAGTATTAACTATGGTTATACCAATCAGTCTTATTACAGGTTGTGGAGCTGCTGAAAAAGCTGAAACACAAAAGCCGAAAGTGGTACAAACGGAGAAAAAGGACTATATGGATTACTCATATGGTAGCAAAGGTATACTAGTAAGCGGAAAAGCGAAAGAACGGCAACAATACGAGATTGGATATATAGATGATAACAAGTTAATTGGGATTGATGAAAATATTGAAGACTGCATTATTTTAGATAATAAAGATGAAGCAGGCCTCATTTGGAAACAAATAGAGCGTGGATCTATCATTGAAGTGCAATACGGTAAGGATCGCAATGATATTGTAGGCGTGCAATTCGTAGGAGATCGTGAGCCATACGAAATTAGTGATAAGTTTGATCGAAATACGATATACGAAATTGTCGGACAAGTTAAAGGTAATTTGTAATAGTATATAATGTGAAAGAAATAGCATTTACTATAGCTATTAAAGTGTGGATTGTTGAAAATGCTTTTGACGGTATTGGTAATTAGTTGTAAAATAATTTTTGTTGACGGATTTTGTAAAAAATATGTTAGATGAAATTCATTTGTAGGGATGACATATAAATATTTTCTTAACGGGCATAAAATAATATAATTTAAATATATAAATAAAATATATTAGAAGTACATAGTAGATTTGTATTTTTAAAATTAATGTGACAACAAAAGGAGGTTGAGATATATACACGGCGAGAATGTGTATATATCTATTTATAATAATGAATAAGACAATCAAACAACAAGTAATCGCACTATCAACAAGTCTAGTGATTTTAGGGAGTGTACCTTTATCAGCATCAGCAGAAGAGATAAACAGATCTCAAACTGATCAACTAAATATTGCTGAAGGAGAACATGGAACGAGCGGATTAAATTATTCTAATTTCAAGTTGGAAGTTCCTGATCATATACAAATTAACGAAGCAGAAGTATCTGAAAATGAAAAAATTCTTTTAGAAGAATATAAGCATAAACATGATGAAACAGAAGAATTAAACAAAATGCAAGATGCTAAGAAGGGACAAGTAGCAGAAAAGGAAGCTATTTCAAACATTGAAAAGGCATTTGAATCTGTAGATGGTCGAAATGATGGATCTGATCGTCAAATGAAACCTGTTGCAAAGCCAAGAGGTATTCAATATAGTGCACAGAGTACGAAGAAATATGGAACACTTGCAGGAGTTCCATTTGTGGAGTCGATTGTTCCAGCAGGAAATCCTGATATTCGTCCTGCAAATCCGATGAAAGCACGTTACATTACAATTCATGAGACCGCAAATACAGCCGCTGGTGCTAATGCTGAAAATCATGCGAAATATTTATACAAGCAAGCAACTGAAGGCACTTTCCGAACAGCTTCATGGCATTTTACTGTAGATGATAAACAAATTTATCAACACTTACCAACAAACGAAAATGGTTGGCATGCAGGAGATGGAGATGGTTCAGGAAACAGGGAGTCTATCGGTATCGAGATTGCGGTTAACCAAGACGGTGATTACAATAAAGCGTTAGAAAATGCAAAACGACTTGCAGGTTATTTAATGAACAAAGAAGGAATTGGTGCAGATCGTATTTACAAGCATCAACAATGGAGCGGGAAAAAATGTCCTGACATTTTAATTTCACGTGGTAATTGGGCTGGTTTCGTGCAAGGAATTCAGTGGTATGCAAATATAAATGCACAGATTGATACGCCTTTACAAGATAAAAATGACTCATTTAATCCAAATGAAAATAATCCAGCTGAACCTAGCATGGAACTAGTGGTAAATGGTAGTGGCATCAATGTACGTAGTGATGCGGGTATTGAACATCGTGTTGTACGTAAAGCTTCAAACGGAGATCGTTACAAAGTATTAGCGGTTAAAAATGGTTGGTATAAAGTAGGTAATGGAGAATGGATTTTCTATGACCCAAGTTGGATTAAAATTAACTACAATGTACCAAAGGAAGAAGTACAAAAACCAAAAGATGATATTACAGGTGGCTGGTTTGAAGGGCGTATTCGTAAATTAAACAGTCTAGGTATTATGCAAGGCGAAGGCAATGGTGTATTTGCGCCATATCGAAATGTAACGAGAGCGGAGTTTGCGAAATTAATCTCGAATGCTCTTAAACTACCAGAGGGAAATAAGTCATTTGTAGATATTAATGAGGCACATCCATCACTTCATGACGGTATTAAACGTTGTGCAAGTGCAGGAATTATTAATGGTCGTGGTGAAGAGATTTTTGATCCTAACTCACCAATTACTCGTGAAGAAGTATCTATTATGATTGACAAAGCATTACGATACAAAGGAATTACAGGTGAGTTAGTAGCATTACCATTTACAGATAAGCATTTAATAACATACAAAGAATCGGTTCAACGATTATACAGCTTAAAGGTAGTTAATGGTATTGGAAATAATGAGTTTGATCCCCGAGGTACAGCAACTCGTGGTCAGGCAGCTGCCTTTATTGTGAAGATGTTAGATTCAATGCAAAAATAAAATAAAATAAAACTTTAATCAGTGGGGCCACTCGCGTTGCAATCGAGCAGTTTATTCACCGAATTTTGAAATGAGAGTTTTACTGCCTGCAAATAGCAGAATAAATTGTATGTAGAAGCTGACATTGGTAGAAGTAAAAAATAAGAAGAATTTGAAAGGAGCTATCCAAAATAATAATTTGGAATAGCTCCTATTTAGTAGGAAGAACAAATTGTATTTCATAGATTGTAATGCAGAATGCCCTTCCAAGCCCCTCATAAGCCCCTACCAAGTAATAAATCACTAAGAAAAAACAAAAATAAAAACAAAAACAAAAACAACTACAAGAACAAAACAAGCACGAAAAAATGAAACCGGCGTTGTAGTAGTAAAAAAAATTGTAATTCGAATGCCAAAACCATTCCCGCATTCCTATTTTTATAATGAAGGATTAAAATCTTCCTATTTACTAGCAAAGAGTGGAGGAAACATATGGCGGTATACCGTAATGTGCAGTTGAACTTTTGGCAAGATGAATTTATATTAGATTTAACGCCAGAGGAGCGTTATTTTTACATATATTTGTTAACTGGTACGAAAACGAAGCAATGTGGTATTTACATATTACCGAAGCATGTGGCAGAGCTTGAAACAGGTTATAGTATGGAGACTGTTGAGAAGCTGCTAAACAGGTTTGTTGAGTATGGAAAGATTCTATATGATACGGAAACGAAAGAGGTATTCATAATAAACTGGTTACACTATAACCCTATTTCAAATACGAATGTGGAGAAGTGCATATTACGTGAGTTAAAGACTATAAAAAGTAATGAGTTCATACATATATTTTTACGTAAATGTCTTGAAAAAGAATACAAGATTCCGTTATTATTGCAACATTTTGGTATGCCAAAAGAAGAGGATAATAGTAGTTCACAAGTAGTTATTGAAGAGAAAGAAGAAGTGGAAGAGATAGAGGTGGAAACCATAGAAGAGGACGTTCCAAATAGTGAAGTTTATAAGTTTTATGAACAAAATATTAGTAGTTTATCCCCATATATTGTGAAGGAATTGAAGAATTGGATACAAAGACTTTCTGGAGAGAAAGTGTTAGAGGCACTTAAAATTGCGTTTGAAAATAATAAGAAAACGTTAGCTTATGTGAAGGGGATTTTGAGGAATTGGTGTAGCAAAAAGTTAAAGGATTTTAGTGGGGAGAAGTGTGTAATGGGAAGTTTAGAGAGAAGGAAATGTATGTTGAGTAGTGTATTTTAATTTACATTAATTTAATATAGAATATACGTTCGTTTTTGTGGGTTTTATGCTATACTACCATTAAATAAGTGTATTTTTATAATAGATAAAAAGATGCGGGGGATACAAAGTTTGACTACTAGTACATCTGAGTTGTTTCAATATATTAATATGACAGAAGAACAGGAACAATTATCACTACGATATTTACAGACAAAAGAAGAAGAGATTTTAAAAGATATTGAACTAACGACGATTCGTGATCAAAAAAGAAGCGATTTTGCGGAGCGATTTATAAACGATTTTAGGAAAGTACATAAGCAAGATCCGGGTTTCTTTCGGTTATTTTATCATATACTCGAGGAGCAATTATTAAATGTTCTTGTAGTCCGTTTTGCGCATGTCAGTTTTTCTAAAATGAAGGTTTATTTAGAAAAAAGTGCACTACCTTTGGACAAACTTGTAGCAATTGCATGTAGGTATTTATCTAGTATTTCAAGTTACGTCAATGAAGCAGATGTTTTTCTTAGAGAGTTAACAAAAGAGAAACCGAACTATATAGAGGAACAATTACATAATTTACCGACTAAACAGCAATTAACATTACTTCTCGTAATGTTTGATGTAGAGTATGAAAAGTTTCGTACATATAGTTCTTTATTGAATGAGAGGTTAGAAGAACATACAGAATTTATATTGAAACTGCTAGGGGAAAAGGAAAAGGTTGAAGCAGTTAAACGGTATTTAAAAGGTGAAGATGATAGTGAAGTATTTATAGGTGGGAATTTACCGGAACATATTTGGCGGCTATTATTTTGTGTTCATAAACATTCGAATGTTGCGAGGCGATATATTGAAATATTGGCGAAGAAAAATGTTTGGGGTTTTATAAACTATGCAACACGTTATATGTGTCACACTCTTGGTCAGTCTCAAAACCACAAAAAAACTGGTAGTGTAAATAGAGAAACGTATGAAGAAATTCAAAGTTTTTGTACACAGTTTTGGATTTCTAAGGAAAGATTTTTTGCGCATCGTCTAAGGCAACATGATTTGAATAGTGAGGATTTTTGTAAGACGTATGAATATGAATTGCTATGCTTTATGTTGGAGGAAAATCCTGAATTTATTCAACAAACTATGCAATATGTAAGTAAAATGAATTATCTCATCATCGCACGAACGCTAGCCGAAAAAGGATATGAGCTAAATAGAGGGAAAATGCGAGAAGAATTTTTTGTTGCTGCTTTGCAAATTAATTTGTCTACATTGCGGGATACATATTGTGATTATTTACTAGGGAAGTTGTCACTTGAGGATATGAAGCAAATACTTAAAAATCCGAAATATAGAAATATGTATTGGGGTATGCCGGTGTTAGAGGTTGCGCTTCTTTGGGATATAGATGATGTAGCGAAAAGGGAAGCTGTACTTACACTACAGTTTGGAGATAATGATAGTGTTAATTTATACGAACTTCTTTACGAATGTTCTGTCAGAGGAGTAGAGCCGAAACAAGTATTAGAAGATCTGCTTTCGTATGGGTTAAGTAAGGAAAAACTTATCGCTTATGCAGTTGAAGAAGCTGCATGCTACAGTGAAGAGAGAAATAAGGCGAAGGAAGCGCTTGTTTATGTAATTGTAAAAGAACAAGCATATATAATTGAACGGTTTGATGAGTATTCTGCTATGGCAAAAGCATATATTTTAGAAGAGTTAGCAAAGGATAACATGGTTAAAATGCGTCCGATTTTAATTAAAAGCTTAGGAGATTCATCTAAAAAAATGCGTGAGTCTGTAGTTAAACTGCTTTCAAAAGATGTAGAGGCTGCAGCAGATGTAGCAGTTGAACTTCATAATAAAAAGAAGATTGTTCGTGAAAATGTGATGAAAATACTAATAGAGTATAAGCTTGAAAAATATACGAAACTTGTACAGGAAGCTTTGCAAGAAAGTAAAAATGAATCTTTCGCAGGAAAATTCTCGTTTTTATTTCAAGCGGAGGAAGAAAAGATCGAAGAACTATGTGCACGTATTTTAACGGAACAAACAAGAAATTCACTTCTGCAATTGATTGGGGATGAGCCACAAATCAGTTTACGTGACTCTAATGAAATTGCTGATGCTGCAATTCCGTTAGCCTATTTACAACAGTATATTTCAGATGCTGTTATTGAGAAGAAAGAAACGGCAGAAGTAATTGGTAGAGCTTTAAATGAAGAGGACTTAAAAGAATATGTGCAAACAATATATCAAATATGGATTTCTCAAGACGCAGATGTGAAGAAGCGTGGAATTCTTTCGTTATACGGAATGTATAGTGACGACAAAATGGTCGACATACTTATAAAGCAAATTGATGAATGGGTGCTTCAAATGAGAGGAAAGATAGCAGCGGATGCCGTTCGTGCTTTAGGTTTGTCTTCATCTAAGCTTGCACTTATGTCTATTCATGCAATAGCATTTAAATATAAACATAAGCAAGTACGTAATGCAGCAAAAGAAGCGCTAAGTCTTGCTGCGAAAACACGTGGTATAACAGAGGAAGAGCTGGAAGATCAATTGGTGCCAGACCTTGGCTTTACTATACATGGTGAAAAGATAATTGATTTCGGGAATCGAAGTTTTACTGTCATTTTAACTACAGAGTCAAAAATTGAATTAGAGACAGAGGAAGGAAAACGTATGAAGTCACTTCCAAAGCCGAATGCAAAAGATGATGTAGAAAAGGCTGAAGAGGCTAAAAAAGAATTAGCCTCTTTAAAGAAGGAACTCCGAACTACTCTTTCAATGCAAAAACAACGATTAGAAGCGGCACTTTCGTTAAAGCGTTATTGGTCACATAATGCATGGAAGTCTGTATTTATGGATAATCCAATTATGAAGCAATTTTCTATTTCACTCATTTGGGGTGAGTATAAGGAAGGGAAGTTGCTGAACACATTCCGTTATGCAGAAGGTGGCGTGTTCTGTACAATTGACGGGAAGAGTTATGAACTTTCATTTGGCACTGTTATTGGTTTCGTTCATCCGTTAGAATTGTCTGGGGCGGAGAAGGAATTATGGAAAGAGCAATTAGAAAGTGCGGGAATTGTTCAGCCGTTCCTACAAATTGAGCGTCCAGTGTTTGTAGTAGAAGAGAATGATGAGAGTGCTATTGAGAGATTTGGTGGTATTTTACTAAATGGTCGTTCGTTATTCGGTAAGATGACGAAGCTTGGATGGATCCGTGGATCTGTTCAAGATGGCGGTGTGTATTATACATTTTACAAAGAAGATACTTGTAACGGATTAGGAGCGCAATTGTCATTTAGCGGAGCGCCGATTGGTTATGAAGATGAAGAAGATGTATGTGTATTTGACATTCAATTTTATAAAGCAGGTACGGTAAATCGTGGTTCATATGAATACGATGAAATTGATGATGAAAGACGCATTGTACCAAAAGAAGTAGATAAACGCTTCTTTAGTGAAATGTTATATGATGTGCAAGTAGCGACAGGTGCAAATCTTGGGCATAATGAAAGTTGGCGTAGCAAACGATAAGAAAGACCCCCTTCATTGGTAGGAAAATGAAGGGGGTTTTTTAATGTTTTTAAAAGGTTCATTCTCAAAAAGAAGCGAATAGTGTGAGAAAGGGGTGGTTATATGGAGGTAGTTATAAAGAAGAAACGAAAAAGGGGAAGAAGAATTTTTATTTGGGCTAGTAGTATCGTTCTCTTGTTAGTTATTTCCGCTGCGATTTTTTTGAATATATATACGCTGAAATCTATGCCAAAGATAGATGGAACGATAAAGCTAGAGGATTTACAACACGCTGTTACGGTGAAGCGGGATAGTAAAGGTGTCCCGCATATTAAATCGGAAAATGCACATGATTTATATTTTTCACAAGGATATGTACAAGCGCAAGATCGTTTGTTTCAAATGGATTTAAGTAGAAGACAAGCGTCTGGTATGTTAAGTGAAGTTGTTGGGGAAGCAGCTGTTGACCGAGATAAATTGTTTCGAACACTCGGTTTACGGCGAGCTGCAGAAGCTTCAGTTAGTCAATATGATGGAGAAGCAAAATATGCCCTGCAGTCATTTGCTGATGGGGTGAACGCTTTTATACGTGAGGCGAAAAAGGAAAAGAAATTACCAGTTGAGTTTACTATATTAGGTTATGAACCTGCTGAGTGGTCAATTGTTGATACTTTAACGATCGGGAAGTATATGGCGTTTGACTTAGGAGGACATTGGCATGGACAGGCGTTTCGATATTGGGCGCTGAAAAACCTTCCGAAAGAGCAAGCAAATGAGCTATTTCCTAAATATCCGAAAGATGCTCCTAGATTGCTAGCTGAACTGAAAAATACAAATGTGGACGTAGCGCAAAGTTTTTCAAAAACGATAATTCCGCCGGAGTTTAACGGTAGTAATAACTGGGTTGTGAGCGGTGAGAAGAGTGCGTCAGGTAAGCCGATTTTAGCAGATGATCCTCATTTATCTCTTGCGACGCCTTCTATTTGGTATCAAACGAGACTTGAAATGAAAGGTTTAAATGTGAGTGGCGTTATTTTCGCTGGAGTACCAGGTGTTATATTAGGACACAATGACAAAATAGCATGGGGTGTTACGAATACAGGGCCTGATGTGCAAGATTTATATATTGAGAAGAGAAATCCTAATAATGAAAATGAATTTCTGTATAACGATAAATGGGAAAAAGCTACCGTTGTAGACGAGTCGATTAAAGTAAAAGGCGGGAAGACAATTCCTTATAACGTTACGATTACGAGGCATGGGCCAGTAATTTCAGAGTTTGCGGATAAGGGGAAGGAGAAAACGAAAACAGTATTCTCTTTAAAGTGGACAGCTTTAGAACCGTCAGCTGAGTTAAAAGCTGTATTAAATATGAACAAAGCAAAAGACTGGAATGAGTTTGAAACCGCTCTTCAAGATTTTCATACTCCAACCCAAAACTTTGTGTTTGCATCAAACGACGGCAGAATTGCTTATAAAGCGAATGGAAATATACCAGTGCGTAAAAAAGGTGATGGTAGCTTACCTGTTCCAGGGTGGACAGATGAATATGAATGGGAAGGGTATATTCCGTATGATCAGCTGCCAAAAGTAATCAATCCAAAACAAGGGTTTATTTCAACTGCGAATAATAAAATTGTTGATGATAATTATCCGTATCATATTAGTAATACGTGGGCGCAGCCATATAGGCAAATGCGTATTCAAGAGTTTTTACAAGAGAAGGAAAAATATACAGTGAAAGATTTAGAAGAGTTACAGATGGATCAAAAGAATTTATACGGGAAAGAGTTTACTCCTATATTTTTAAAGGAGCTAAATAAAGCATCTTTAAATGAGGTAGAGAAAGAAGGCGTAAAACAATTAACAAAGTGGAATTTTTATGATAGTAAAGATGAAGCGGCACCGTTAATATTCCATTCATTAATGAAAGAGATTTCAAATACGTTATTTTCAAAAGAAATACCGAAAGATGTAATGGAGTTATTTGAAGGGAAGTCACAAGTTGTTGATGAATTGATTCGAAAAGAAGTAGCGGGAGAAAATAGCGCTTGGTTTACGAAGTACGGAGGTTTCACAAAAGTTGTGCATACATCGTACGAGAATGTAATGAAGAAATTGCAGAAGGAATATGGACCGGATGTTGGAGAGTGGAAGTGGGGCGATTACCATCAACTCGCTTTTACACATCCAATTTCGAAATCATCTAGTATGTTAGCATTACTAGCTTTTAATCGTGAGAAACCAGTTCCGATTGGTGGGAGCCAAGTTACCGTTCAAGCAGCGAGTTACGGCGAGAACGGCATTGTAAATCACGGAGCGTCTTGGCGATTTGTTATTGATACGAAAGATATGTCAAACGGTTATCATATCGTAGGGCCAGGACAGTCGGGACATTTTAGAAGTGATTGGTATCATGATCAAATAGATGATTGGGTAAATGGCACGTATCATACGACTACATTGAATACGGAGGGGATAGAGGGTAAGGTATTAAATTTAGAGCCGAAGTGATAGGGTGTTTTTGTTTGTGGAGGGACTAGTAATAATCTTTTTGATAATGAAAGCTTATCATTTAGAACTTAACCCAGTTCTTAAATAATTTTAACAGCCAGCCTACTATCATTTAATTTGATAGTAGGCTGTTTCCATCTTCGAAATCGTTGTCTACATAGAATGTTTTTGAATAGGGGAAGCTGCAGGGGGGATTTGTAACATATAAATAACACCTCCCAGTCTTTTTCAACTATATAGCGTCGTTACAAGTAAAGGTTATAATCTTGGATAAATTTATTTTCTTATTTTATCTTTAGGGACAGACCTACCAAAAAGGAAGTAATAATAAATCTTGTTGGCTTTGCAGCATTATGCTTCTTTTTGGGGATAGGAAAATACATCATGAATTTGTGAAACACTAACAATAATTCTTATTAAATATGATTATAAAAAATTGTTAGAACCTGTTTAGAATCTATGGTATAATCTGTACAAAAAAGGATATTTTCTATGATACATAATTATACAAGTAAC